>CAXTDA010000144.1:0-8749 GCA_964242935.1 uncultured Burkholderiaceae bacterium
CCTCCTCAGCGCTGCCGCGACGACGCACCTCCTCAGCGCTGCCGCGACGACGCACGCCATCGCGGCCATGCCGCCGACCCGCCATGCTGCTTGACCTCGATATCCCCCGCGAAGCGCTGCGGAACGCGCAAGGCCGAAAGCGCCTGCGCATCCTTACGTGGCACGTCCACGGCAACTATCTCTACTACCTGACGCAGGCGCCGCACGACTTCTTCCTGGTCACGAAGCGCGGCCATCCGGCCGGCCACGCGGGAAAGGTCGGCGCGCTCCCGTGGGGCGACAACGTGCACGAGGTCGACATCGACCAGGTGCGGAACGAATCCTTCGACTGCGTCCTGTTCCAGTCGCGCCAGCACTGGGAGAAGGATCGGCACTCGGTGTTGAGCGACGCGCAGCGGAAGCTGCCGACCATCGTCGTCGAGCACGACCCGCCGTACCACGATCCGGTGATGACGCCGCACTGGTCGAACGACCGCGATGCGCTGCTGGTCCACGTGACGCCGTTCAACGCGCTGATGTGGGACAACGGCGGGATGACGGTCCGCGTGATCGAGCACGGCGTCGTCGTGCCGTCCGACGTGCGCTATCGCGGCGACCATCAATGCGGGATCATGGTGGTCAACCATCTGGCCCGGCGCGGTCGTCGACTCGGCGCCGACCTCTTCGAGCGCGCACGGCAGCGCGTGCCGCTCGACCTGGTCGGCATGGAGGCCGAGCGGTCGGGCGGTCTCGGCGAGATCGCGAATCCGGAGCTGCCCGCGTTCATGGCGCGCTATCGCTTCTTCTTCCACCCGGTGCGCTGGACCAGCCTCGGCCTGGCGCTGATCGAGGCGATGGCGATCGGCATGCCGATCGTGGGCCTCGCTTCCACCGAGCTGTCGACCGTCATCGAGAACGGCCGGAACGGCTACATCGACACGAACCTCGAATCGATGATCAGCGCGATGGAGGAATTGCTCGCCGACCCGGGCCAGGCGAAGGCCTGGGGCGACGCGGCGCGACGGACCGCCGAGGAGCGCTTCTCGATCGACCGCTTCGTCGCGGACTGGAACGACGCGTTCGCGATGGTGACCGCTTGAACGGCGGCGATGGCATCCTCGCGGCGATGAACGATGCCCGGCTCGACCCGCTGGTCCCTGGCTTCTTCGTCGGCGGCTTCGAGTGCTCGAGCCACCGCACGCCGTCGGGCCGCCGCCTCGATCTCGCGGAAAGCACGCGCCACGTGGAGTTCGCCGATGCCGATTACCGCCGCCTCGCCGACCACGGCATCCGCGTCGCCCGCGACGGCTTCGCGTGGCATCGGGTCGAGCGCCAGCCCGGCGGACGCGACTATGCCGCGATCGTCCCGCTAATCCGCGCCGCGCGTCGCGCCGGCGTCCGCGTGATCTGGGACCTGCTGCATTTCGGGTGGCCCGACGACATCGACATCTTCATGCCGCACTTCGTCGACCGCTTCGCCGCGCTCGCGCGCGACGTGGCCCGGCTGCTCGCCGACGAAGGCGAGACGGTGCCGTGGATCTCGCCGGTCAACGAGGTCTCGTTCCTTTCGTGGGCCGGCGGCGACGTCGCCGCGATCAATCCGTTCGCGCGCGGACGCGGCTTCGAGCTGAAGTGCCAGCTGGCCCGCGCCGCGATCGCCGCGATCGAGGCCGTGCGCGACGTCAATCCCGCGACGCGGATCGTCGTGCACGACCCGGCGTTCAACGTCGTCGCCGCATCGGACCGGCCGGACGACATCGAGGCCGCCGAGGTGTCGCGGCTGCTGCAGTTCCAGGGCTGCGACCTGCTGTCCGGACGCCTCTGGCCGCAACTCGGCGGCCGCGAGGACTATCTCGACGTGATCGGCGTCAACTACTACCCGTGGAACCAGTGGACCTACGGCACGGCGCTGCAGCCGGGCGGGCCGATCCGCGAAGGGGACGCCCGCTACAAGCCGCTCGCCGACATCCTCGTCGAGTGGCATGGCCGCTACGGGCGGCCGATCTACGTCGGCGAGACCGGCTGCGAAGGCGACCATCGCGCCGCCTGGCTGCGCACGGTGTGCGACGAGGTCGCCGACGCCCGAGCGCGCGGCGCGGACGTCCACGGCGTGTGCCTGTATCCGATCGTCAACTTTCCCGGCTGGGACAACGACCGGCATTGCGAGAACGGGCTCTGGGACTACGCCGACGACGGCGGTCAGCGCGTCGTCCACGCGCCGCTCGCGGCGGAACTGCGGCTGCAGCAGCGGCGCTTCGGGGAACCCGATCCGGTTGGCGATCCGATGCACGCCGCGTCGCCTGCGCTGTGGCCGGTCGATCCGCGGCTCGCGGACCATCGGACGAACGACGCCGACGCGCGCGGAGAAGCGGCATGAAGCGCGACCGGAAGCGCGTGCTCGTGACCGGCGGCGCCGGGTTCCTGGGGTCGCACCCGCACGAGCGGCTGGGGCGCGACGGACACGACATGCCGCGCGTCGACAACGTCTACACCGGCACCCGGGCCAACGTCGCCCGCCTCCTCGACGACCCGAATTTCGTACTGCTGCGGCACGACGTGACGTTTCCGCGACCTGCCGGCGCTGCCCGTGCAGCGCGTCGCTACGGCCTGAGGGACCGACGCGGTCCGAGCGACTCCAGCACCAGCCGCAGGTCGTGCAGCGACGCCGGCTTCGTCACGTGGGCGTCGAAGCCGGCCTCGATGGCGTGCTGGCGATCCCGGCCGCGGCCGTAGCCGGTCAGCGCGATCGCCGCGACGGCCGCAGCGCGCGGATGCCGGCGCACGCCGGCGAGGAATTCGTACCCGTTCAGGTCCGGCATCCCGATGTCCGAGATGATCAGGTCGAAGTCGTGGTCGTCGAGCATCCGCAACGCGTCGCGCCCGTCGGTCGCGGCCTCGGGCAGCGCCCCGTCGAGGCGCAACAGCTCGACGAACGGCTCGAGCGCTTCGCGCGAGTCCTCGACGACCAGGATGCGCAGGCCGGCGAGCGCGCGCGTCGGCGTCGTCGGGCTCTCGCTCCGGCCGCTGCCCGAGTCGTGGAACGGCAGCCACACGGTGAAGGTCGCGCCGCGATCGACGCCATCCGACCGCGCTTCGATACGGCCGCCCATCGCGGTGGCGAGCTCGCGGGCCACCGCGAGGCCGATGCCGAGGCCGCCCCCGCTCCGCGCCGACCCGTTCGACTCCTGCCCGAAGAGGTCGAAGACGCGCGGCAGGAAGGCCGCGGAGATGCCTTTCCCGCTGTCCGTCACCGCCAGTCGCGCATAGCCGGCATCGGCGTCGATTCGCACGTCGATGCGGCCGCCCTCGGGCGTGAACTTTAATGCGTTGCTGAGCAGGTTCCACACGATCTGCTCGATGCGGACCGTGTCGCCGGCGACCGCCGCGAGGCCGTGCTCCGCATCGTAGGTCAACGCGATGCGCCGGGCCTCGGCGTCGGCGCGCACGGCCGTGACGATCCCGTCGATCGTCGCCGCGAGGTCGAGCGGCGCGAGCTGCAGCGTCAGCTTGCCGGTGCGGCTGCGCGACAGGTCGAGCAGGTCGTCGATGATCTTGCCCTGGCCGACGACGGTCTTGCGGATCACGTCCGCCGCGCGGGCCGCGGTCGGCACGTCGCGCAACTGCGGCAGGCGGCTGAGCAGTTCTGCGTTGACGTGGATCAGATTCAACGGATGCTTCAGCTCGTGCGATACCACGGCCAGGAACTCGTCTTTCAGGCGGCTCGCTGCCTCGTATTGGGCCCGGGCCGCGCGCTCCTCGCTCAGCATCGCGTCGCGCACGGTCTGCTCGCGTCGCGTCCCGGTGATGTCGCGCGCGATCTTCGCGAGCCCCTTCAGCTCGCCGCTCTCGAACGGCGTCACGACGCCGCTACAGAAGAAGCGCGTGCCGTCCTTTCGCAGATGCCAGCGGTCGTCCTCGGCACGGCCCGTCGACAGCGCCGTCGCGACCTCCTTCTCGGGGACGCCGGCCGCGCGGTCCTCCGGGACGAACAGCACCCGCGCGGACCGGCCGACGATCTCGTCCGGCGCATAGCCGAAGATCCGCTCGGCACCGCTGTTCCACGTCGTCACGACGCCGCTTTCATCCATCGTCATGATCGCGAAGTCCTTCGTCGTCGCCGCCGCGAGCCGGAGGTGCGCCTCGCCCTCGCGGGCGCGGGTTTCCGCGTGACGCAGGTTCGTCACGTCGACGAACGTGATCGTCGCGCCGTCGATCAGGTCGGCCGTGGTCCGGTAGGGCAGCAGGCGGGCGAGGTAGCAGTGGCCGGACTCGCTCTCGACCTCGCGCTCGATCGGCCGCAGCGAGCGGAAGACGGTGGCGGCATCGTCGCCGAGCTCGTCGTAACGCAGGCTGTGACGGATATCGAGCAACGACCGCCCGACGTCGGAAGGGATTAGATGGAAGAGGTCGATCGCGCGGGGCGTGTAGCGCTTGATCCGCAGCCCATGGTCGACGAAGATCGTGGCGATGTCGGTCGACGCGATCAGGTTCTGCAGGTCGTCGTTGATCTTGCCGGCCTCGTCGATCTTCGTCTTCAGCTCATGGTTGACGGCGATCAGCTCTTCGTTGACCGACTGGAGCTCCTCCTTCCCGGTCTCGAACTCCTCGGAAGTCGAACGCAGTTCCTCGTTGATCGCCTGCAGCTCCTCGTTCGATGCCTTCAGCTCCTGGGTCGACGTTTCCGAACGCTCGAGGCTGACCTGCAGGTGCTCGCGCTCGCGCTTCAGCTCCGCCTCGAGCTCCTCGACGACGCCACCCTGGCGTCCCGCGTGTCCGTCGGCCGTCTGACGCATCGTCTCCTCGACCTCGTCGAAGCTGACGACGACCAGGTCAAGGTCGTTGCTCTTCCAGGGACGCACCGTGATGTGGACGAAGACGTCGCGCCCGTCGCGATGCATCCGGACGGCGCGCGCCTCGACGGCCTTGCCGTTCTGGCTGGCCTTGAAGAGCGCGGTCCGCAGTTCGAGCCGCAATTCCGGATGGATGATCGTGACGAGGTGGTGCGACGGCACGCCGCCGGCATGTTCGAGGAAGCGCCCGGCGCCGTTCGACAGGTGGAGGATCTGGTGCTGCGCGTCGATCAGCACGCTCGGCGACGCGAACGATTCGATCGCCTGGCGATGCAGCGTCGCGAAGCGCTCCTTCGCGGGATCGGCCGGCGGCGGCGACGCGACCGCCGGCGTCGATGTCAGCGGCTGGAGGATCGCCGGAAGCGCCCGGCTGTTGCCGGCAAAGGGGTTCGAGCGAAAGATCCGGTGCTTCTGGTCGAACGCCCTGAACGCGCTGCCCGCCGCCTCCACCGATTCGGACGTGCCGAGGAACAGCGTGCCGGTCGTGCCGAGTGCGAAGCGGAACGTGTCGAGCGCCTGCTTCTGCGCGGCGCGTTCGAGGTAGATCAGCAGGTTCCGGCAGCTGACCAGGTCGATGCGCGAGAACGCGGGCTCGTGCAGAACGTTGTGGCGGGCAAAGAGCACGCGATCGCGCAGGTTCTTCGCGATGCGATAGTGATCGCCGTCGCGCACCAGATAGCGCCGCAGGCGCGCCGCCGGCACGTCGGCGACGATCGACCGCGGGTAACGGCCGGCGCGAGCGACGGCGAGCGCGCGTTCGTCGATGTCGGTCGCGAAGATCTGGAATTGCGGTGCCTGGCCGCGCGAGTCCGCGAGGTCGCTCAACTGCATCGCGATCGAGTAGGCCTCCTCGCCGCTGGCCACCCCCACCACCCAGACGCGCAACGGCTCGCCGGGCGATCGACCGGCGATCAGCGGCGGCAGCGCCTCGCGTTCGAGCGCCTCGAACGCCTCGCGGTCGCGGAAGAAGTTGGTCACGCCGATCAGCAGGTCCTGCAGCAGCGCACGGACCTCGTCGGGATGCTCGGCGAGCAGAGCCTGATAGGCGGGCAGGTCCCGCAGCGCGTTGACCTGCAGCCGACGTTCGAGCCGACGCAGGATCGTCGCGCGCTTGTAGTGCGTGAAATCGTGTCCGGTGTGCTTGCGGACGATCGTCCTGATTTCGGCGAGCGCCGCCTCCGCCGCGTCGGACGCATCGAGCGCCGGCGGCACCGTCGGCGCCAGGCGCGGCGGCGGCAGGCGGATCAGACGCGCGCTGCCGACCAGGTCCAGCAGCCGCTGCGGCATCTCGATGACCGGCAGCACGAAGTCCACGCTGTCGGTCGCGATCGCGGCGGCGGGCATTTCACCGTACTCCGCGTCGTCGGGGCGTTGTGCGAACGTGATGCCGCCCTGAACCTTCACGCGCGTGACGCCGTCGGCGCCGTCGTTGCCGGTTCCCGACAGGACGATGGCGACCGCGCGCTGCTCGTGGACCTGTGCCAGCGTGCGGAAGAAGAGATCGATCGCGATGTGCCGTCCGTGGGCCGGCTTCGACGGCGCGTGCCGCAGATGGCCGTCGTCCATCGCCAGATGCCGGCCCGGCGGGATGACGTAGACGTGCCCGGCCAGGACCGGCGTCGTCCCGACCACCTCCTGCACCGGCATCCGCGTCGACCGCTGCAGGATCGCCGCGACGCTGCTCTCGTGCTTCGGCGAGAGGTGGAGGACCACGACGAACGCCATGCCGCAGTGCGCCGGCATCCCTTCGAAAAAGCGCGCCAGCGCGGCGAGGCCGCCGGCCGATGCGCCGATGCCGACGACCGGGAAGGGCAGGTCGCTCGAAGCGAGCTCCGCGTCGTGGTCGGGCTCGAAGCCGGAGACCGCCGGCTGCGAAGTCGCTTCGTCGTCCGCGCGCGGGTCGTTCATCGGTTCGTCACTGCATCGTGAAGCCGCTGCTCGCTTGAAAGTCAACCCGGTCGCCGACCGGATGCGATGCGGGCCTCACGCTCGATCGGCACGCGAAGCGTACGCGAGGTCGGCCACGGACTCGCCGCGCGGCCGGTACTGCTGGAGTCGGTTGTACAGCGTCTTCAGGCTGATGCCGAGCGCGGCCGCCGTATCGGGCTTGTTGCCGCCGAAGTGCGTGAGCGTCGCAAGGATGATCGCCCGCTGGGCATCGACGAGCGGCGTGCCGACCGCGACTTCGAGCGTTCCTGCCCGCACGGTCGCCCGCTGGGCCGGACGGACCGCCGGTTCGGGCAGCTCGACCTCCGCTTCGGCCAGGATGAACGCCCGCTGGACCGCATTGCGCAGTTCGCGGACGTTGCCCGGCCACGAATGGCGATCGAGCAACTCGATCGCGCGGCGCGAGAAGCGCTTCTCGGTCCCGGCCGTCCGGTTCAGCTCGTCGAGGAAGTGTCGGGCGAGTCCGACGATGTCGTTGCCCCGGTCGCGCAGCGCCGGCACCCGCATCGGGAACACCGCGAGCCGGTACAGCAGGTCTTCGCGGAACGCGCCGCTCCGGGCCGCCTGGGCCGGATCCTTGTTGGTGGCCGCGACCACCCGCAGGTCGACGTCCACCGCCACCGTCCCGCCGACGCGGTAGAACCGTCCCGTCTCGAGCACCCGCAGCAGCTTGACCTGCATGTCGGGCGCCATCTCGGTCACCTCGTCGAGAAACAGCGTGCCCCGCGACGCGCGTTCGAAGAAGCCGGCGTGCTGCTGGTGGGCGCCGGTGAAGCTGCCCTTCTCGTGACCGAACAACTCGGCTTCGAGCAGGTTGCGGGGGATGGCGCCGCAGTTGACGGCCACGAACGCGGCGGCGCGCCGCGCGCTTTCGCGGTGGAGCGACCGGGCGACGAGTTCCTTGCCGGTCCCGCTCTCGCCGAAGACGAGGACGGTCGCGCCGGTGGCCGCGACCCGTCCGATCTCGTCGTAGAGGCGGCGCATCGGCGCCGAGGATCCGTACAGGTCGCCGAAGCGGGTCAGCTCTGCGGTCAGACCCGCATCGCTTCGACGTCGGGCCGACGGACCGCCCGACGGGGCGGCCTCGACGATCTCGGGAAGGCTGGGGCGTCGCGTCTTCGGGCCGCCGGTCGAGAGAGGTCGTTGTTCCACGGCGCGATGCTAGCCGTGCGGGCGTCGGACGCTATCGGACAAGCGATTCTTTTTCGGCAAGGTCGGGCATCGTCGACGGCGGGCCCGGCCTGCGATCCGATGGACGACGAAAAAGGTGAAAGTGTCCGACGGCCGCGGGACCGCAAGGTCGCTAGAGTAGCGGTCCCTGCACTTCGGAGCCCGCGAAGCGATGCCCCACGTCCTGATCGTCGACGACGACGAAAGCACGCGCGCGGCCCTGTCGGAACTGGTTGCGGCGGAGGGCTTCACGGTCGCCGTGGCCGGCGACATCCGCGAGGCGACGATCCAGCTCGGCCGGCAGACGCCCGACGCGATCCTGAGCGATCTGCGGCTGCCGGACGGCAGCGGACTGGACCTGCTGCGCACGCTCGACGGTCGAAACGGCGTCGAGATGATCCTGGTGACCGGCCACGCCTCCGTCGACAGCGCGGTCGACGCGTTGCGGATGGGCGTCGCCGACTACCTCGTCAAGCCGATCAACGTCGCGCGTCTCCGCGCGATCCTCGCGCGCATTCCGCGGGCGGTCGACCTCCACGCGGAGATCGCGGCGCTGCGCGACATGCTGCGGCAGTACGGCCGCTTCGGCTCGATGCTCGGCAACTCGCCGGCGATGCAGTCGCTGTACGACGCGATGGTCCGCGTCGCGCCCACCGAGGCGACGGTGCTGCTGGTCGGCGAGAGCGGAACCGGGAAGGAGCTCGCGGCGCAGACGCTGCACGAGCTGAGCCTGCGACGGAAGCGCACGTTCATGGCGATCAACTGCGGCGCGATCTCGCCGAACCTGATCGAGTCCGAGATGT
>CAXTDA010000145.1:0-8730 GCA_964242935.1 uncultured Burkholderiaceae bacterium
GTTTGGGGGTACCGGCGGGGGTGAGCCTCCGCTCTCCCAGATGCCGCTCACCGACATTCAGGTCAAGGCCGCCAAGGGCCTCGACAAGCCCTACAACTCTTCCACCAGGAAGGGCGGTACTGTTGGTGCAGCCGAACGGCGCAAAGTACTGGCGCTTCAAGTACCGGTACCTGGGCAAGGAGAAACTGCTGTCGGTTGGCGTCTATCCGGACGTCGGCGTCAAGGCGGCGCTCGAGCGCCTGCAGGCCGCTGCGATTTCGAAGGTCGACGAGATCGACATCTTTGACCCTGAGACCTTTGCACGCTCCCCGACATTGGCCGAGACCGTCCGCGTGACGGAGCAGGTGCTGGCAGTGTCCGATTCGCCGGCGTTTGTCATCATCCGGGCTTACGACCTCTACAAGCAAGTCAGGGATGACTGCGCCACAACCGACTCGGCGCGTCGGATGGAGTACCTCCGCCTCCTGAGCCTTGGCGTGCCGCGATGCAATCCTGCAACAGGGCACAACTTGCTTGCATAGCGAAACGCCACGCTATACAGTCGGTTTTGTGATTCGGTCATTCATCCACAAGGGTCTCGAAGGCTTCTTCCGCACAGGGTCGAAGGCCGGCGTCCAAGCCGCGCACGCCAGGAAGGCGGCTCGGCTCCTGGCGAAGCTCGATCAGGCGGAGGCGCCCCGGGACATGAACTTGCCGGGCTGGCGGCTGCACGAATTGAAGGGCGATCTGGCGGAGCACTGGTCGGTGACGGTGAATGGCAACTGGCGAATCACGTTCCGGTTCGTCGACGGTGATGCTGAGGTCGTCGATTAACTCGACTACCACTGAGGAGAAGAGCTGATGACGCGCATGCACAACCCGCCGCACCCCGGAGAGACGCTTCGCGATGACGTACTGCCGGCGCTCGCCATGTCGGTGACCGACGCCGCGGCCGCGCTCGGTGTGACGCGGGCGGCTCTCTCGCGCGTCCTGAACGCCAGAGCGGCGATCTCGCCGGAAATGGCGCTACGCCTTGAGCGATGGCTCGGCGTCGAGCATGGCGGCCGAGCGGAGGTGTGGCTGCGCATGCAGGCGGCTCACGATCTCGCCGCTGCGGAGAAGTCCGCGAAGCCGATGTTGAAGAGGGTCAAGCCGATCGAGCACGAGAAGCTCGCGGCGTAGCAACCTGGCCGGACGGCATCCGGCAAGCGAAGCATGGCTGCCACCTCCCTGGCTTCGTCGCCTCGGATCGATCGCCGGCTTTGCTGGGCCGGGAACGCCCGGCGGCAGGTTTCCGGCTTCGGGCAGTGGCAATCGTGAGGAACCCGGCGGCGGATCTCTCGCTTTTTCCAGACGGCAAGACTTGAGGAGACTTTCCTTCCGTCGCCAGGAACCAGCGGTAGAAATCGGCTTGGACCTCGTCCATGGGCCCAAGCTCGGCGGCTACTGCGGACAGCGCTGCCGCCGGCGGTGCGCTTTGCTCGCTTGGTTGCAGCGCCTGACTCGCGCGAACACCGTCTGGAGCTTGCCTCTATCCTGCAGATAGAGCGTGAAATAGCGCGCAACCGCAAACACTACGGCAATGCCTTGCTGCCGCGCGGCCGCATCCGGCCCGGCACCATGGAGTGATAGTCTGGGGCTGCGCAATCCCGCGACAATCAAGTCTTCGCATAGCGGTCAGATCAGATGGGTTCGAAGGTTCTTCGATGACCGCTCCGTCGGCGCTTCCCGGCGGCGGGGAAGACGGTGTGGCAAGGACCGGCATCCTCGGACTCGACGCCGTCCTGGCCGGTGGCCTGCCACGCGACCGCCTGTATCTCGTCGAGGGAACGCCGGGTACCGGCAAGACGACGCTCGCGCTGCAGTTCCTGCTCGAAGGGCAGCGGCGGGGTGAGCGCTGCATGTACGTCACGCTGTCGGAATCGGCGGAGGAGATGCGCGCTTCGGCGGCGACCCACGGCTGGTCCCTCGACGACATCCTCCTGACCGAGTTGGTGCCCGAGGCCGACCTCGGCTCCGAACAGGAGCAGACCCTTCTTCATCCGGCCGACTTTGAACTGGGCGAAACCACCGGACGCATTCTCGAAGGGCTCGAACGGGAGCGGCCGTCGCGGCTGGTCCTCGACAGCCTGTCGGAACTGCGCCTGCTCGCGCAGAGCCCGCTGCGTTACCGAAGGCAAATCCTGGCGCTGAAGCACCGCCTTACGCGGCACCGCTGCACCGTGCTGATGCTCGACGATCGGACGGCCGAGCCGCGCGACCTGCAACTGCACAGCATCGCGCACGGCGTGATTTCGCTGCAGCAGACCAGCAGCCAGTACGGCGCCGAGCGACGGTCGTTGCGCGTCGTCAAGCTGCGGGGCGTGATGTTCCGCGGTGGCCAGCACGACTACGCCATCGAGACGGGAGGCCTCGCGGTCTATCCCCGTCTCGCCGTCGCCGAGCACTCGGACGCGCCGACCCCGGGCCCGGTCGGCTCCGGCATCCGCGAGCTCGACGCCTTGCTGGGCGGTGGCCTGGTCCCCAGCACCAGCACGCTCGTGATGGGACCGACCGGCACCGGCAAGACGTCGACCGCCACGCGGTGCATCCTCGCGGCGCTGGAACGCGGCGAACGGGCGGCGATCTTCATGTTCGACGAGGAGCTCGGCACGTTCTACGCGCGATCCGCAGGCCTCGGCATGGACCTTCGCCCGCACCTGCAGTCGGGCCGCCTGCAGGTGCGTCGGGTCGAGCCGGCCGAGCTGTCCCCGGGCGAGTTCGTCCATTACGTCCGTCGCGCGGTCGAGGTGGATGGCGCCCGGACGATCCTCATCGACAGCCTCAACGGCTACTACCACGCGATGCCGAACGAGCAGTACCTCCTGCTGCAGATGCACGAGCTGCTCAGCTACCTCAGCCAGCACAATGTGACGACGCTGCTCATCCTCGGCCAGCACGGTCTGGTCGGCGAAGTGCACTCGGACGTGGACCTGAGCTATCTCAGCGACACGATCATCCTGATGCGCTTCTTCGAGGCGTCCGGATCGGTGCGTCGCGGTCTGTCGGTCGTCAAGACCCGCACGTCGGACCACGAGGCCACCATTCGCGAATTCACCCTCGGTCGGGGCGGCGTGAAGATCGGCGCCGTCCTGCGCGACTTCGGCGGGGTCCTCAGCGGCACGCCGATCTACCGGGGCAGTGCCGCGGCTTTGATGGATTCGACGTCAGCGGCTTCCGCCGTCCCCCCGCGGAACGGATAGTTCGGCGTGCAGACGGTGGAGCACCGCGTCCTGATCCTCGCGCCGCGCGGTCGCGACGGCAGGCTCGCGGCGGCGATCCTCACCGGCGCCGGGATGGCCGCTCACCTTTGCGCCAACGTTGCCGCGTTGGCCCGTGCGGCAGAGGAGGGGGCGGGGGCCGCATTGTTGACCGAAGAAGCGCTCGATGGCGGCGACGAGGAGGTCCTGCTTCGCTGGGCCGCGGCGCAGCCGCCGTGGTCCGACTTCCCGTTCGTCGTGCTGGCCGCGCCTCGAAGCGACATCGCGCAAGGCGTGCGGACGCCGGCGTGGTTCGGCAACATCGGCAATGCCATGATGCTCGAGCGGCCGCTCGGCGCCGCAGCGCTGGCGAGCGCCGTACGCAATGCCCTGCGCGCCCGCAGGAGGCAGTACGAGATGCGGGCCTATCTCGCGGAACGCGAGCGCGCCGCGTCGCAGCTCGTCGCGCTGAACGCCTCGCTCGAAACCCGGGTCCTCGCACGAACCGCGGAACTGCAGGCGGCTTACGACCGTCTCGGGGCCGAAGCGCTCGAACGGGAGCAGGCCGAGGCCCGACTCGCCCAGGCGCAGCGGATGGAGGCCCTGGGCCAGCTCGCCGGCGGGATCGCGCACGACTTCAACAACGTGCTGCAGGCCGTGGTCGGCGGCCTGAGCCTGATCCAGCGCCGAGCGAGCGATGCGGACCGGGTCAGGCAGCTCGCTCGCATGGCGGGCGATGCCGCCGAGCGCGGTTCCCTGATCACCGGACGGCTGCTCGCGTTTGCGCGCCGGGACGCGCTGCAGGCGGAGTCGGTTCGGCCCGCTGCGCTGCTCGAGGGCTTGCACGAGATGCTGGCGCACACGCTCGGCATCGGGATCACGACGCGGGTCGCCGCGGACGACCACCTGCCGACGCTGTGGGCCGACCGGGGACAGCTCGAAACCGTGCTCGTGAACCTGGCGGTCAACGCGCGCGACGCGATGCCGGCCGGTGGCACGCTGTGCTTCACGGCCGCGCACGAGACGGTCGCCGACGAGGTCCATCCGGCAGGGCTGGTTCCCGGCGGCTATGTGCGGCTCGCGGTCTCGGACACCGGCACCGGCATGAGCGCGTCCACCCTGGCGCGCGCGTGCGAGCCGTTCTTCACGACGAAGCCGCTCGGCCAGGGGACCGGACTCGGCCTGGCGATGGCGCGTGGCTTCGCCCAGCAATCGGGCGGCGGCTTCGCGATCGAAAGCGTGGTCGGCCAGGGTTCGACCGTCACCCTCTGGTTGCCCGAAGCCACCGCCGCCTGCCAGTCCATCGAAAGCGAGCGCCCGGCCCTGGCGCTTCGCCACGCGACGCTCGCCACGCCGGCGACCGCCCGCGTGCTGCTCGTCGACGACGATGCGATGGTGCGCGAGGCGTTGGCCGGGCAGATGGAAGAGCAGGGTTATCGCGTGATGCAGGCGAGCGACGGCCTGGAGGCGCTGGCTCGCCTCGACGGGGGCGCGGTTGCGGACCTGCTGGTCTCGGATTTCGCGATGCCCGGCATGAACGGGCTGATGCTGATCCAGGAGGTGCGACGGCGCCGCCCGGACCTGCCGGCGCTGCTGCTGACCGGCTACGCCGATCCGGGCGTGCAGCTCACCGTCGAGGGGACCGAGATGGAGATCACCGCACTGCTGCGGAAGCCCGTGTCCGGCACGGCGCTGGTCGAGCGGGCCGCAGCGCTGCTGCACGCCGCCGCCTTCAACGGCTGAACGTCGACGGTGGAACGCCTCAGGTTGTCCATGTTTCGTCCGATGATTGACTATCGCACCAGACCGGTTCGACCAGCGCCCGACGGAACAATGAAACCTGCGCCGATTCCCTACAACGAGGACGCGCGCGTTCGCGCGCTGCGCGACCTCGAGGTCCTCGACACCGGCCCCGAGGCGGAATTCGATGCGCTGGTCCGCGTCGCGTCGATGGTCACGGGGACCCCGATCTCGCTGATCAGCCTGGTCGATTCGGAGCGCCAGTGGTTCAAGGCGAACATCGGTCTGCCGGGCGCGAGCGAGACGCCGCGCGACCTGGCGTTCTGCTCGCACGCGATCCTCGACGACGCGCTGTTGGAAGTGCCCGACGCCACGCAGGATGTGCGCTTCGCCGACAACCCGCTCGTGATCGATCGCCCGGACATCCGCTTCTACGCCGGCGTCCCCATCCAGCTCAGCGACGGTTACCGGGTCGGTACGCTGTGCGTCATCGACCGCACACCGCGGACCTTGACCGACAACCAGCGCGAGATCCTGGCTCACCTCGCGGGCGCGGCCGCGCAGGCGCTCGAAGGGCGGCGGGCGATCCGCACGACGATCCGGTTGGCGACCGAACTGTCGGAGCAGCACGAGCTGCTTCGGGTCACGCTGCAGTCGATCGGCGATGCGGTGATCACGACCGGCGCCGACGGCAAGGTCGCCTGGCTGAATCCGGTCGCCGAACAGCTCACCGGCTGGATCTCCACGCAGGCCAGCGGGCGTGACCTGCGGGCGGTGATGCGCGTCGAGCGGACGCGGGCGAAGACGCCGGGCGGTGCGTCGTCGAGCGAGCGGGCGGCGGCGACCGGCCGTGCGGAACATCTCGTGCTGACCTCGAAGTCGGGGAGCACTGTCAGCATCGAGAGCTCCGAATCCCCCATCTGTAACGAGCCCGGCATCGTGGTCGGGAAGGTGATCGTCTTTCGCGATGTCACCGAACAACGCCGTCTCTCGGAAGAACTGACTTATCGCGCGACGCACGATTCGTTGACCGGTCTCGCGAACCGGGCCGAGTTCGAAGCGCAGTTGCAGCGGGCGCGGCTGGCCGTCCAGTCGGGACAGGTTCCCGGCGTGCTGATGTTCATCGACCTCGACCGGTTCAAGCTCGTCAACGACACCTGCGGCCACGCGGCCGGCGATCGCCTGTTGCGGCAGGTCGCGAAGATGCTGCGCGAGATGGTTCGTTCGCGGGACGGCGTGGCCCGCCTGGGCGGAGACGAGTTCGCGGTCCTCCTCGAAGCGTGCTCGCTCGAATCCGCTCGCGAGATCGGCCAGCGCCTCTGCGACCGCATGGAACGCTTCCGCTTTCTGCACGAAGACCAGAGCCTGCAGATCGGCACCAGCATCGGCATCGTGCCGCTCGATTCGCGCTGGGACGCCACGGCGGCGATCATGAAAGCCGCGGACGCGGCCTGCTACGCCGCGAAGAAGGACGGGCGCAATCGCGTGCACCTGTGGCTCGACTCGGACGTGGCGCTCCATGCGCTGAGCGGGGAGACCCAGTGGGCTTCCCGGATCGGGCGGGCGCTCGACGAGGAACGGTTCGTCCTGTACGCCCAGAAGATCGAGCCGCTCCGGTCCGCGTCGACCGGCCTGCATGCGGAGGTGCTGGTGCGGATGATCGACACCGACGGCGCGATCGTGCTGCCCGGCGCGTTCCTGCCCGCCGCCGAGCGCTTCCAGCTCGCGCCGCGCATCGACCGCTGGGTACTGGATCGTTCGGTCGCCTGGCTGCGCGCCCGCTCGTCCGCGGACACCATCGCGCGTCTGAGCGTCAATCTCTCCGGCCTGTCGATCGGTGACAGCGAGTTCCGCCAGTGGGCCGTCGCGATGTTGTCGGCCGCCGGCCACGGGACCTGCCGTCGCCTGTGCCTGGAGATCACCGAGACCGCCGCGATCACCCATCTGGCGGAAGCCAGGAAGTTCCTGGCCGAGGTGCGGGCGCTCGGCGTGCGGATCGCACTGGACGACTTCGGCGCGGGCGCCTCGTCGTTCGGCTACCTGAAGACGCTGGTCGTGGACTGCCTGAAGATCGACGGACAGTTCGTCCGGGGTCTGGTCGACGATCCGCTCGACGCGGCCGCCGTCCGCTGCTTCGTCGACGTGGCGCAGGTGATGGGTCTCGAAACGGTCGCCGAATTTGTCGACCGGCCGGCGATCCTGGCGCTCGTCAGGGAGATGGGCATCGACTACGCGCAGGGGTTCTTCCTGCACCGTCCGGTACCGATCGATCAGCTCCTCGGCCTGCCCGAGGCGCAGGGCGAAGAGCGGCTCCCGACACCGGCGTGACGCTACGCGGCGGCCGTCTCGAGAATCTTCTTCAGCTCGCCGCTTTCATGCATCTCGCCGATGATGTCGGCGCCGCCGACGAACTCGCCCTTGACGTAGAGCTGCGGCACGGTCGGCCAGTTGGAGTAGGCCTTCACGCCCTGACGGACCTCGTCGTCCTCGAGGACGTTGACCGTGACGAGGCTCGAGACGCCGTTCGCCTTCAGCAGCTGGATCGCGCGACCCGAGAACCCGCATTGCGGAAACTGCGCCGTGCCCTTCATGAACAGCACGACCGGGTTCTGATGCACCGTCTGGTCGATGAACTCGTGGACCGTCTGCACTTCACCGCTCATGTTCGTTCCTTTCGAATGACTCGATGGGCCAACCGGCGATGCGACCCGCATCACCGCCTGGTCAGTTGTCGACCTTGTCCCTGGCCTTCGCCGCCAGCTCCCGGGTCTTGTCGGATACCTTGCTGGCGCCTCTCTCGATCTCGTCCCTGGCCCTGACGACGAGTTCCTTCGTCCTGTCGACCACCTCGGCCGTCTTCGCCTTCGCCACCGCTTCCTTCGCGGCGTCCGTCGCCGCAGTCGTCGCCGCAGTCGTCGCATTCGCGACCGCGCTCTTCGCCGCGTCGACCGCCGCGTTCGTATCGGCCTTGGCCTTCTGCAGCGCCGCGGAGTCGTCGGGTTTTCTCGTGCAGGCCGCGAGCGCGACGGCCAGCGCCAGGACGGCGAACAGGCTGCGGGTCATCGGAGGTCCTCGTGGTCGACGCGGCGCGCGTTTCAAGAGAGAGCGAGCGGTCGCCGAAGTCGAACCCGCATTATAAATCAGCGCTTCTGCGTTTCCTGTTCCCCGCGCGTCGCCGAGACGACGCGCTCGATGCCGGCGAGGTCGCGCCAGGACCGCACGTCGACGAAGCCGGCATCCGCGAACAGCGCGCGCACCGCCGCTGCCTGGTCGTAGCCATGCTCGACGAGCACGGCGCCGCCCGGACCGAGGTGATTCATCGCGCGCGCGACGATGCGGCGCAGCGCGTCGAGGCCGTCGCGGCCGTCGGTCAGCGCGTGCCGGGGTTCGAAGCGCAGGTCGCCCTCGTCGAGGTGCCGGTCGTCGGGCGCGATGTACGGCGGGTTCGAGACGACGAGGTCGAAGCGCTCGGGCTCACCTTGCCGATCGAACGCGTCGTACCAGTCGCTCGCGACGAAGCGGACGGTCGCCCCGAGATCGCCCGCGTTGCCCATCGCGACATCGAGCGCGTCGGGCGACACGTCGCTCGCCGAGACCGCGAGCCGCGGGCGCTCGAGCGCGAGCGTGATCGCGATGATGCCGCTGCCGGTCCCGAGGTCGAGCACGCTCGCGTCGCGCGCGCATGCGTCGCAATGCGCGAGCGCGAGGTCGACGACCCGCTCGGTCTCGGGCCGCGGGATCAGCACGCGCCGATCGACCGCAAACGCGCGGC
>CAXTDA010000146.1:0-8623 GCA_964242935.1 uncultured Burkholderiaceae bacterium
GCGTGAGGTCGTCCTTGCCCAGCTGCCCGTAGTTCGTCGTGTCGGCGAGGATCGCCACCTTCGTGAATTTCTTGCGGCCGATGGCCTCGTCGACCATCATGCCGGCCTGGATCGCGTCGCTCGCCGAGACCCGGAAGACGTAGTCGTCCGGATCGTCCTTGAACTGCTGGGTGACGACGGTGCCGGTCGCCGTCGTCGTGATCGCCGGGATCTTCGCTTCCTGATAGAAGCGTTGGGCGGCCAGGGCCGGACCCGTGTTGACGAAGCCGATCACCGCCGTGACCTGCTCCTTGTTGATGAATTCCTGGGCGATCGAGACGCCGCGCTCGTTCTTCGACTCGTCGTCCCGTTCCACGAGCTGGATCTGGCGCGAAAGCACGCCGCCCTTCGCATTGATCTCGCCGACGGCGAGCTTGACGCCGTCGCGCACCGACACGCCGAGCGGCGACGAGCCGCCGCTGAGGGGCACGATGAGACCCCATTTGATCGGCTCGGCGGCGAAGCCCGCTCCGGCGACGACCATCCCCGTCAGCAACGCGATGAACCGCCTTCTTCTCGTCATTCCGGTCTCCTCCGTGAAGGGAAGACGCTCCCCTGGATCGAGGAGTCGTCGCGCAGGACCCGCCGTTCCACAGGCGGCATTGCGACGTCATTCTTTCACTCGAATCGCGGTAAGTGCATCTTATTCAAGCGGCATTTCGGCATCGGACCGCAACGCTGTTCGGTTTCCGGTGCGAGCTCCGGAAAATCCTTCACGGTCGAACGGTTGCGCCTAGCCGAGCGGAATGCTGGCTTCCTTGAGCACGCGCAGGACGAACGACGACTTGCTATGCCGGATGCCGGGAATCTTGTACAAGGTTTCGCGGAGCAGGCGCTCGTAGTCGCGCGTGCCGCGGACCGCGATGCGGATCTGGTAGTCGTAGTCTCCGGAGACGAGATAGGCCTCCTGCACCTCGGGGATCTTCGCGAGGGCCTCGCCGAAGGCCTTCAACGTTTCGTCGTTGTGGCTCTCGAGGGTCAACTGAACGAGCACCGAGTCCTGGAAGCCGAGCCGTCCCGCATCGAGGTCGACGGTGTAGCGCCGGATCACGCCTTGCGACTCGAGGCGCTTGATCCGCGTCCAGCAGGTCGTCGACGCCAGTCCGACTTCGGCGCCGATCTCCTGAAGCGTCTTTCGCGAGTCGGCCCGCAGCGCACGCAGGATCGCCAGGTCGCCCCGATCGAGAGATCCTTCGGTCGTCTCCGGGTTCGGGCGAAAGTTCTTCACGAATGCACGCGAACCATCCGAAAAAGAGAAGCCAATTCTGGACCGGAGATGGAAGAATTGCCAGCACCCAGGAGATCGAACAGCCGACCCGCCGTCCGATCGCATCGCACCCCGTCGCTACCCGCTTCGGGCGCACGAGGCACCGGGACCCGTTCATCGACGGGTCGAGGTGCCTCGAGATTTTTCGAGAGGAGAACAGCATGCCGACCGACGAACTCATCGCGGTTTCGCTCGACGACAAGTACACCGCCCGCGAGGGCCGGGTCTACCTGAGCGGTATCCAGGCGATCGTCCGCCTGATGCTCGTCCAGCGCTGGCGCGACCAGGCGGCGGGGTTGAACACGGCCGGGTTCGTCTCGGGCTACCGCGGGTCCCCGCTCGGCGGCATCGACGAGGCGTTCTGGAACGCGCAGCCGCAGCTGGACGCGAACGCGATCAAGTTCCTGCCCGGCATCAACGAGGAACTGGCGGCGACGGCGGTCTGGGGCACGCAGCAGCTCGCGCTGACCGGCGGCAGCGACGTTGACGGCGTGTTCGCCCTGTGGTACGGGAAGGGTCCCGGCGTCGACCGCTGCGGCGACGTGTTCAAGCACATGAGCCATGCCGGCACCTCGCCCCACGGCGGGGTGCTGCTGGTGGCCGGCGACGACCACGGCGCCTACTCGTCGACGCTGCCGAACCAGAGCGACCACATCTTCGCGCACGCGATGATCCCGATGCTCTATCCGCAGAGCGTCGAGGAATACCTCGAGCTCGGGCTGCACGGCTTCGCGATGTCGCGCTTCGCCGGCCTGCCGGTCGGCTTCAAGGCGCTCGCGGACACCGTCGAGTCTTCGTCGTCCGTCCTGGCCGACGCGACGAACGTCGAGACCCGGCTGCCGGAGAACTTCGTATTCCCCGCCGGCGGCGTGCACGCCCGCCTGTCCACCGACACGCTCGGGCTGCAGGCGCGAAAGCAGGAAGCGCTGATGCAGGACTACAAGATCTACGCCGCCATCGCCTACGCGCGGACGAATCGGCTGAACCGCATCACGATCGATTCACCGGAGGCCAAGCTCGGCATCGTCGCGTCGGGCAAGTCGTACCGGGACGTGCTCGAGGCGCTCGAGGAGCTGGGGATCGACGCCGACGAAGCGGCTCGCATCGGCGTCCGGGTCTTCAAGGTCGCGATGCCGTGGCCGCTCGAGCCCGACTCGGTCCGCGAGTTCGCCGACGGACTCGAGGAGATCCTGGTCGTCGAGGAGAAGCGCCAGATCGTCGAATACCAGCTGAAGGAGCACCTGTACAACTGGCGGGAAGACGTGCGCCCGCGGGTCATCGGCAAGTTCGACGAGGCCGGCGAATGGGTGCATCCGCGCGGACACTGGCTGCTGCCGGCGACCGCGGACTTCTCGGTGGCGCAGATCGCGCGGGTGATCGCCGGGCGGATCGCCCGCTTCCACACCAGCGACCTGATCCGCACGCGGCTCGCGATCCTCGACGCGAAGGACGTGGTGCTGGGCAAGGCGGTGGCGACGCCGTCCCGCCCGGCGTGGTACTGCTCGGGCTGCCCGCACAACACGTCGACGAAGGTCCCGGACGGCAGCCTGGCGCTCGCCGGCATCGGCTGCCACGTGATGGCCACGGCGATCTACCCCGAGCACAACAAGACCACGACGCACATGGGCGGCGAGGGCGCGCCGTGGCTCGGTCAGGCCTGGTTCTCGAACCGGAAACACGTCTTCGCGAATCTCGGCGACGGCACCTACTACCATTCTGGCTCGATGGCGATCCGCGCCGCGGTGGCGGCCGGCATCAGCATCACCTACAAGATCCTCTACAACGACGCGGTCGCGATGACCGGCGGACAACCGGTCGACGGGCCGCTCAGCGTGCCGCGCATCGCGCAGCAGGTCGCCGCCGAAGGAGTGCGCCGGATCGCGCTCGTCGCCGAGGATCCGACGCGCTGGGACGACCGTTCGAAGCTGCCCGCCGACCGGGACGGCCTCAGGTTCTCGGTCCATCACCGCGACGCGATGGACGACGTCCAGCGCGAACTGCGCGAATACGAAGGCGTGTCCGTCCTCATCTACGACCAGGTCTGCGCCGCCGAGAAGCGCCGCCGCCGGAAGAAGGGCGAGTTTCCCCCGGCCGCCGAGCGCGTCTTCATCAACGAGATGGTCTGCGAGGGCTGCGGCGATTGCGGCGAGCAGTCCAACTGCACGTCGCTGCTGCCGCAGCCGACCGACTTCGGGCTGAAGCGCCGCGTCGACCAGAGTTCCTGCAACGCCGACTACTCGTGCATCAAGGGCTTCTGCCCGAGCTTCGTCAGCGTCGAAGGCGTGAAGCCGCGGAAGTCGAAGGCCGTCGCTGAGCAGCCGGACGCCGCGGCCGTGCCGGAGCCGCAGCCGCTCGCGCTCGACGGGGTCCACAGCATTCTCGTCACCGGCATCGGCGGCACCGGCGTCATCACGATCGGCGCGTTGATCGGCATGGCGGCACACCTCGAGGGCAAGGGCGTGAACGTCCTCGACATGACGGGCATGTCACAGAAGAACGGCTCGGTGACGTCGCACGTGCGCATCGCGCGCGATCCGTCGGCGCTGAAGGCGCAGCGGATCCCGACCGGGGAGGCGGACCTGGTGCTCGGCTGCGACATGCTCACCGCCGGCGCGCCGGACGCGATCGCGAAGATGCAGCCCGGTCGCACGTATGCGCTGATCAACACCTTCGAACAGCCCACCGGTCACTTCGCGCAGGATGCCGACTGGGTGTTCCCCGCCGAGCAGGTGCGGTCGCTGATCGAGGAGTCGGTCGCGGGACGCGCCGACTTCATCGACGCGACGGGACTCGCGACCCGCCTGATGGGCGACGCCATCGCCGCAAACCTGTTCCTGCTCGGATTCGCGTTCCAGAAGGGCGCGGTGCCGCTGACGAGCGCCGCGCTGATGAAGGCCATCGAGATCAACGGCGTTGCCGTGAAGGCCAACCAGGCGGCGTTCGCATGGGGTCGCCGTGCGGCGGTCGATCCGGAGGCGGTCACCCGACAGGCGACGCCGAACCGGGTCGTCGCGGTGCGGATGCCGCAGTCGTTCAAGGCGCTCGTCGCCGATCGGATCGATTTCCTGACCCGCTACCACGACGCGCGCTATGCGAAGGACTTCGGCGACTTCGTCGAGCGCGTCCAGGCGAGCGAGGCGGCCTTCGGCGGCAGCGGTGCGCTCGCGAAGGCGGTCGCGTCGAACCTCTCGAAGCTGATGGCCTACAAGGACGAATACGAAGTCGCGCGCCTCTACACCGATGGCCGGTTCGCCGAGAAACTCGCGGCCGAGTTCGAGGGGACGCCCAGGCTCCGCTTCCATCTGGCGCCGCCGGTCCTTGGAAGGAAGGATGCGCACGGGCGGCCGGTCAAGCAGGCGTTCGGCCCCTGGATGCTGCCGGCGTTCCGGGTCCTCGCGGCGTTGCGTCGGGTGCGGGGCAGTGCCTTCGACCCGTTCGGCAGGACCGCCGAGCGACGCATGGAGAGGCAACTGATCGTGGACTATCGCGCGTCGATCGAAGGCATCATGCAACGGCTCGGGCAGCGACGAGGCGACGCCGGCCTGATGGAGACCGCGCTCGAGATCGCCCGCCTTCCCGAGCAGATCCGCGGCTTCGGTCACATCAAGGAGGCGAGCGTCTCCGAGGCTCGCGTTCGATGGGAGAAGCTGGTCGGCGACCTCGACCGCGTTCAGTCGCGCGCCGCCCGCGTCGAGTCGCTCGTCACCGCGTAGCGGATCGATTCGCCCGTCCCGTCGCCAGCCGGCGCATCGCGCCATCACCTTCTGACTGCTGACCATGCCGAACGCGATCGTGATCGATGAGTACGGCGGACCGGATGTGATGAAGCTCCGGCCGGTGACGGTCGGACCACCGGCGGACCACGAAGCGCGGATCGCGCACACGAGCATCGGCATCAACTTCCACGATGTCTACGTGCGATCGGGCCTCTACAGGACCCTCGCGCTGCCGGGAACGCCGGGAATCGAGGCGGCCGGCGTCGTGACGGCGGTCGGCCGGGACGTCGCCACGCTGCGCGTCGGCGATCGCGTGGCCTACGTGACCGGGAAGTACGGGGTGTATGCGTCGGAGCGACTCATCGACGCGTCGGTCCTGACGAAGCTCCCCGACGGGCTGAGCGACTCGACCGCCGCGTCCGCGTTGCTGCGCGGGCTGACGGTCGAGATGCTGGTTCGTCGGGTCTACCGCGTCGGGCGAGGCACCAAGGTGCTGGCGCAGGCGGCCGCGGGCGGCGTCGGGCAGATGCTCTGCCAGTGGGCCTCGCACGTCGGCGCCGAGGTGATCGGCACCGTCGGAAGCGACGAGCAGGAGCGCCTCGCGCGGGCGGCCGGGTGTCGCCATACCATCCGCTACCAGGACGCCGATGTCGCGAAGGCGGTGATGGAGCTGACCGGCGGTCGCGGCGTCGACGTCGCCTACGACGGGGTCGGCAAGGACTCGTTCGCCGGGTCGCTCGATTCGCTGGCGCCGTTCGGCCACCTCGTGAACTACGGTCAGGCCTCGGGTCCCGTCCCGCCGTTCGCGGTGTCCGCGCTCGCGGCCCGTTCGACGTCCCTGTCCCGGCCGATCATCTTCCACTACGTCGAGGACGCGCGGCGACGGGCCGAGATGACGACGAACGTGTTCCACGCGCTCACCGAGGGCTGGCTCCGGGTCCAGGCGCCGAAGGACTACCCGCTCGCCGAAGCGGCGGCCGCGCACCGCGATCTCGAAGCGCACGGCGCTTCGGTTCCGTTACTGTTGATTCCTTGAGGAGGGCATCGCCATGAACGATCTATCCGTCGCCAGGAAGGCCGCCGCCCGCGAGGCGGACTGGCGCCCCGTCCACAAGGTGCGCTTCGTGACGGCCGCGTCGCTGTTCGACGGCCACGACGCGTCGATCAACATCATGCGGCGCATCCTGCAGTCGAACGGCTGCGAGGTCATCCACCTCGGGCACAACCGGTCGGTCGACGAGGTCGTCACCTGCGCGCTGCAGGAGGACGTGCAGGGGATCGCCGTGTCGAGCTATCAGGGCGGCCACGTCGAGTACTTCAAGTACATGGTCGACCTGCTGCGCGAGCGCGGCGGCGCGCACATCAAGGTCTTCGCGGGCGGCGGGGGCGTCATCGTCGGGTCCGAGATCGCCGAGCTGCAGGCCTACGGCGTCGAACGCATCTACAGCCCCGAGGACGGGCAGCGGATGGGCCTCGCGGGAATGATCCGCGACATGATCCAACGCTGCGACGTCGACCTGTCGTCGTTCGCGCCGACGTCGCTCGACGGTGTCCGCGGCGGCGACCGCCGCCAGCTCGCCCAGTTGATCACCGCGCTCGAGAACCGGCGCGGCAGCGCATCGAGCGACGACGCGTTCGGGACGTTGCGCGAGGCGTTGTACCGAGCGGTCGACACGCTCTCCGTCCCGACGCTCGGCATCACCGGCACCGGCGGCGCCGGCAAGTCGTCGCTGACCGACGAACTGATCCGCCGTCTGCGCCTCGACCAGGACGACGCGCTCGACATCGCGGTGATCTCGATCGACCCGTCGCGCCGCAAGTCCGGCGGCGCGCTGCTCGGCGACCGCATCCGGATGAACGCGATCGGGCCGTGGATGCACTCGGACGGCGCGTCGTCGTCCGTCGCGCGCTCGTCGGTCTACATGCGCTCGCTCGCGACGCGCGAGGCCGGCCAGGAGATCAGCGACGCGCTGCCCGACGTGATCGCGGCGTGCAAGGTCGCGGGCTTCGACCTGATCGTCGTCGAGACGTCCGGCATCGGCCAGGGCGACGCGGCGATCGTGCCACTGGTCGACGTCAGCCTCTACGTGATGACGCCCGAGTTCGGCGCCGCGAGCCAGCTCGAGAAGATCGACATGCTCGACTTCGCGGACTTCGTCGCGATCAACAAGTTCGACCGGAAGGGCGCGGCCGATGCGCTCCGCGACGTCGCGAAGCAGGTGCAGCGGAACCGCGAGCTGTGGACAACGCGGCCCGAGGAGATGCCGGTCTACGGCACGCAGGCGTCGAAGTTCAACGACGACGGCGTGACCGCGCTGTACCAGGGGTTGCTGCCGAAGCTGGCCGAGTTCGGGCTGAAGGTCGCGCCTGGCAAGCTGCCGATCGTGACGACGCACCAGTCGACCGCGACCAACGTGATCGTGCCGCCGGCGCGGGCGCGCTACCTGGCCGAGATCGCCGACACGGTGCGGGCCTATCTCAGGAGATCGATCGAGCAGAGCCGCGTCGCGCGCGAGGTGCAGCAGGTCCGTTCGACGACGGCGATGCTCGATTCCGTCGTTCCCGCGGACGCGGGAACCCAGCGTCGTTCGAGCGGCGACCTGCAGGCACTGCTGCAAGACCGCGAGTCCCGGCTCGACCCCGCGAGCAGGAAGCTCCTCGCGCTGTGGCCCGCGATGCAGCGGGCTTACGCCGGCGACGAGTACGTGGTGAAGATCCGCGACAAGGAGATCCGCACCGCGCTGACCACGCAGTCCCTGTCCGGCACCACGATCCGCAAGGTCGCGCTGCCGAAGTACGAGGACCACGGCGAGACGCTCAAGTGGCTGCTCCGCGAGAACGTACCGGGCTCGTTTCCGTTCACCGCCGGCACGTTCGCGTTCAAGCGCGAGAACGAGGATCCGACCCGCATGTTCGCCGGCGAAGGCGACGCGTTCCGCACCAACCGCCGCTTCCATCTGCTGAGCGAAGGCATGCCGGCCAAGCGCCTGTCGACGGCGTTCGACAGCGTCACGCTGTACGGCCACGAGCCCGATCTGCGGCCCGACATCTACGGCAAGGTCGGCAACTCCGGCGTGTCGATCGCGACGCTCGACGACATGAAGGTGCTGTACTCGGGCTTCGACCTGACGAGCCCCGCGACTTCGGTGTCGATGACGATCAATGGCCCGGCACCGTCGATCCTCGCGATGTTCATGAACACCGCGATCGACCAGAACCTCGACAAGTTCAAGGTGGACAACGGCCGCGAGCCGACCGACGACGAGACGCAGAAGATCCGCGCGTGGGTGCTCGCCAACGTCCGCGGCACCGTGCAGGCCGACATCCTGAAGGAGGACCAGGGCCAGAACACCTGCATCTTCTCGACCGAGTTCAGCTTGAAAGTGATGGGCGACATCGCGCAGTACTTCGTGCAGCACGACGTGCGCAACTTCTACTCGGTGTCGATCAGCGGCTATCACATCGCCGAGGCCGGCGCGAACCCGATCAGCCAGCTCGCGTTCACGCTCAGCAACGGTTTCACTTTCGTCGAAGCGTATCTGGCGCGCGGGATGCACATCGACGACTTCGCGCCGAACCTGTCGTTCTTCTTCTCGAACGG
>CAXTDA010000147.1:0-8595 GCA_964242935.1 uncultured Burkholderiaceae bacterium
GAAGCAGATCGAGCGTCCCGAGGGACAGAGCCAGCTCGACTACCTGCGCCGCCTGTCCCTCGAGCTCGGCACGATGGACGACGACCTGCGCCGGGACGGCGGGGGCGCGATCAAGGCGATCGGCATTCTCGGCAGCGACGTCTACGACAAGCTGCTGATCCTGCAGGCGCTCCGGCCCCAGTTCCAGAACGTGCTGTTCTTCACGACCGATCTCGACGCGCGGCTGCTGCATCCGCTCGAACAGGACTGGGCGCGCAACCTGATCGTCGCGTCGAACTTCGGGCTCCGCCTGAACACGCGCCTGCAGGACGACATCCTGCCGTTTCGCGACGGTTACCAGACGTCGGTCTTCCTTTCGACGCAGGTCGCGTTGCACAACGCGCTGGCCGGCTGCCCCGCTGCCGCGGGTACCGGCGCGACCTGCATCGACCAGGACCGCATCGATCGCTGGCTGCGGGCGCCGCGCGTGTTCGAGATCGGTCGCAGCACCGCGTTCGATTTCGCGTCGACGACCGAGGCGCCGTGCGCGGCCGGCCCGGCGCTGGCCGGCTGCGACGATATCCATCCGGCCGGCAGCCCGCGCTATCCGACCGTGAGCGACACGGTGTTCCGGAACGTCGTGCTGCTCGCGCTGCTCGGCGCCGTGTTGCTCGCGCTGGCCAGGGGCTTCGGGACGCGCGTCGATCACTGGGTCCGGCGGCACCGATGGGCGCCGCTCGCGGCGTGCGTCGTCGCGGCGGCTGCCGTCGTCGCGTTCGCGTTCCGCGGCGCGCCGCTCTGGACCGCGCTCGCCGAGCACCTGACCGAGCACGGCGCCGGCGAGCCGATCTCGTTCCTGCAGGGCGTCAGCATCTGGCCCGCCGAAGCGATCCGCGTCACGTCGGCCGTGCTGTCGATCGGCTTCCTGCTGTGGGCCTGGCGCCTCCTCGACCACAATCTGCGCGACATCGCCGACGACCTCCGCTTCCAGCCGACGCACGTCGAGATGCTGCGGCTGGTCAACGAGGCGTATCGCGGATGGACGCCGTGGCAACGCTTCGTGCGCTGCTTCTCGTTCCGGCTGGTCGAGTTCGCCGGCGGCCCGACGAGCGCGCGGACGGGCCTCGGCTGGAGCGCCCAGATCTTCTGGGAGAAGTACCTGTACCAGGGACGCTTCTTCGCGCGTTGCTGCCGGGTCGCCGCCGCTGTCGTGCTGTACTTCGTGGTCGCGTCGGTCGTGGTCGGCGCGTTCGGTGCGCCGAACACGCCGTTCCGCGGCGCGCAGTCGCAGTTCTGGAACCAGCTGATCCTGCCGGTCAGCGTGTCGCTGATGCTGTTCGTGATCTTCTTCGTCGTCGACGCGACGGTGTTCGCGCACCAGATCGTCCGGGCACTGCAGGACGACGTCGTCAGCGAGGTCCACGAGGCGCGCGCGTCGTACGAACGGAGCGGCAAGGCGACGTCGCTGTGGGCCGCTAGCACGCTCGCGTACTACCGCGAGAAGTTCGGCATCGACGGGCGCCAGCTCGATTCCTGGATCCTGATGGACTTCATCTCCAGGCGGACGGCCGTCGTCGCGAAGCTGATCTACTTCCCGTTCATCGTGATCTCGCTGATGGTGCTCTCGAGGAGCCCCTTCTTCGACAACTGGACGATGCCGGTCGGGCTCGTCATCGTGCTCGCGAGCAGCGTGCTGATCGTGTCGGGCTGCGCGATCCTGCTTCGCGAATCGGCCGAAGAGGCGCGCCGCAAGGTGCTGAAGGTGCTGGGCGACGACCTCGTGCGGCTCAAGGGCAGCGAGGGCCGCACCGGCGCGCAGATCGAGACGATGATCGCGCAGATCCGCGCGCTCGACGTCGGCGCCTTCGCGCCGTTCTCGCAGCAGCCGTTCTTCCGCGCGCTGCTGCTGCCGCTCAGCACCTTCGGCGGATCGGCGCTGCTCGACTGGCTGACGGTCGCGAGCTTCTGAGCGCTGCGGCGGCTCGCCCGACGCGCGCGCCGTGTCGGACGGGCGCGTCCGATCCCCTCGATTCGGGTCGGGGCTTTTCACCGACTGCCACCGTCCTTCACGATTTGCCGCGCGGTCGCAATCGTGTTTAGAATGCGAATCACTCTCATTCCCATGATCAAGGCCGCACATGTCCCGCAGCGCGCTGTCCCGCCTCCCGCAAGTCGAAAAGAAGGGTCCCGTCCGCCACCCATCGCGCAAGGCCGCGGTGATTCCGCTCGGGGCGCTCGCGGCCGGCTTCGGGTTGTGCAGCCTGTCCGCAATGGCGCAGAGCGTCGATCCGAAGGCGGCCGAGGACGCGGACGAACGGCGTCCCGGGATACGCGTCGAGGCACCCGTGAAGGTGGCCGACGCCGACATCGAGTTGCAGAAGGTGACGGTCACCGGCCGGAAGGACGTCGATTCCGAATCGGTCCGCGCGACCAAGACCACCGTCGGCAAGGGCACGCAGGAGATCCGCGACATTCCGCAGTCGGTGACGGTGCTGACCGAGAAGGTCCTCGAGGACCTGAAGCTGAACAGCCTGAAGGACGCGCTGCACTACACCGCGGGCATCAGCTTCGCGTCGGCCGAGAACGGCAGCGACCAGGACATCCGCCTCCGCGGCTTCTCGCTCGCCACCACCGGCGACATCCTGATCGACAGCCTGCGCGACCCGTCGACCTACGAACGCGACACGTTCAACTACGAGCGTATCGAGGTGATGCGCGGCGCGGCGTCGATGCTGTTCGGTCGCGGCTCGACCGGCGGGGTCGTCAACCAGGTCTCGAAGCGGCCGGAGCTCTTCGACCAGACCGACGTGATCGGCTCGCTGGGCGGCCGCGGCTACTGGCGGACGACCGTCGACACGAATACGCGCGTCGGCGAGACATCGGCGTTCCGCCTGAACCTGATGGACAGCAAGTCGAACAACGCGGGTCCGACGGGCGACAAGCACGGCATCGCGCCCAGCTACCGCTTCGGCATCGGCACGCGCGACGACGTCACGCTCTCGGCGTTCTACCTCAACGTCAACAACATCCCGCAGAACACGTTCCGCTGGCTCAACAACGGGCCCGGCACGCAGGGCAAGGTGGCGCCGCTCGATCCGTCGTACTACTACGGCACCGAGAGCGATTTCCAGAAGGGAAAGGCGCAGTACGGCACGATCATCCACACGCACACGTTCGACGACGAAGGCACGTTGACGAGCCGCTTCCGGAGCGGCGTCTACGATCGCTCGCAATGGCAGACCACCGCGGGCGTCGGTCCCGCGCCGGCGGCCAACCCGGTCCTCGTCACGTACTCGAACATCAACGACGATACCGTCCTCACGCGAAACGCGCCCGCGCCCCGCAAGGACCGCTACGTCGACACCTACTTCCAGAGCGACTACGCCAACACCTGGCGGCTGTTCGGCCTCCGCAACGACGTACTCGCGGGGATCGACCTCGCGAAGGAACAGGCCAGGCGCCAGCAGAACAACGGCTTCGCGAATCCGCTGTCGGCGCGACCGAACGTCACGGTCGGGCGGAAGGACGACGGCACCATCCTGCCAACGTCGCCGATCTTCCGGGACTCGAGCGCCTACGAGAGCCGGGCCGAAGGCGCGTACCTGCAGGACCTGGTCTCGGTGACGCCGTGGCTGAAGCTGCTGGCCGGCGTCCGCTACGACCATTTCACCGGCGACTTCAAGAACTACACGTACTCCAATACCAACGGCGCCTTCCTGTACTCGACCAACGTGTCGCTGTCGAACAACCCGTGGAGCTATCGCGGCGGCATCCTGCTGCAGCCGTCCGACACCGCGTCCTTCCACTTCTCGTACGGCACGTCGTTCAACACGTCGGGCGACACCTACCAGTTCGTGACGGCGCAGACGGCCAACACCGACCCCGAGAAGAGCCGCAACATCGAGGTCGGCGCGAAGCTCGACTGGCTCGACAACCGGCTGTCGACGCGGGTCGCGATCTTCCGGACCGAGAAGTACAACGAGCGCACCACGGACGCGGACTTCGCGACCAATTCGTTCCTGCTGTCCGGCAAGCGCCACACCGACGGCGTGGAGGTCGACATCGTGGGCCGCGTGACGAAGCAGTTCGAGCTCTACGTCTCGGCGTCGTATATTCCGACCGCCGTGATCGACCGGATCGGCAGCACGCAGGCCGCGGTCGTCGGCCAGCGCGTGGGACTGACGCCGCGGCTGACCGGCAGCGTCTACGCGAACTACGCGTTCAACGACCAGTTTCGCGCCGGTGTCGGGGTGCGGGGCGCGAGCAAGAACTACCCGCTCCAGGGAACCACCGGCGCGGCGCAGAGCACGGTCGTCGCACCGGGCTATGCGGCCATCGACCTTCTCGCGGAATACCGGATCACGCCCGACCTCTTCGCCCAGCTCAACGTGACGAACCTCAAGAACCGCGCTTACGGAGACCAGCTCTACCAGGGCTTCTACGTCGTCGGCTCGCCGCGTCTCGTGCAGCTGTCGCTGGGCGCGCGGTTTTAGTGACAGGACGTTAGGCGCGCATGCTCCTGGCGATTCCCGGTGTCCTCCGGCCGGACGAGGTGCGCGAGGCACGGCGCGTCCTCGACGACGCGCCTTGGGTGGACGGCCGCCTGACCGCCGGCGAGCAGTCGGCGCGCGCGAAGAACAACCAGCAGCTGCCCGAGGCGACCCCGCAGACCCGGACGCTGCAGGGCCACGTGATGCGCGGGCTCGAGCGGCACACGACATTCTTCTCGGCCGCGCTGCCGAAGCAGGTGTCGCCGCCGCTCTTCAATCGCTACACCGGCGCGGCCAACAGCTTCGGCAACCACGTCGACGGCTCGGTGCGCTACCTGCCCGACGGCCGCGGCATCCGCACCGACATCTCGTGCACGCTGTTCCTGTCGGACCGGGACGAGTACGACGGCGGCGAGCTCGTGATCGACGACACGTACGGCGAGCAGCGCGTGAGGCTGGACGCGGGGGACCTGCTGATCTATCCCGGCACCAGCGTGCATCGCGTGGAGCCGGTGACGCGCGGCACGCGCCTCGCGAGCTACTTCTGGATCCAGAGCATGGTCCGCAGCGACGAGCGGCGCCGCCTGCTGTTCGACATGGACCGCCACCTGATGCGCCTGCGGACCGACATCGGCGAAGGCGATCCGGCGGTCGTCGGGCTGACGAGCACGTACCACAACCTGTTGCGCATGTGGATCGATCCGTGATCCGCGCATTTCATTCAAGACCACCGGAGCCTTCGATGATCCGTCTTTCCGCCCTCGTCGTCCTCGCGACGATCGTCACGACCGCGCAAGCCCACGGCCCGACCAAGTGCGATCCCGTTCCGCAGGCGGAGTGGAAGCCGCAGATGGAGCTGCAGGACAAGCTGAAGGCCGAAGGCTGGCGGGTCCGCCAAGTGAAGACCTGGAACGGCTGCTACGAGGTCTACGGGACCGATGCGAGCGGCGCGCGGACCGAGGCGTTCTTCAACCCGAAGACGTTCGAGCGGGTGGCGAGCGAAGAGGAGAAGGCCGAGAAGAAGTGACCAGCCGGCGAGACGTCAACGCGTCTTGTCGCGCTCCCAGTCCCGCTCCGTCGTGAGCGCCGGCATGTCGCGGTTGCAGGTCACGAACGCCTTCTCGTCGCCGCCTCCGGCGTAGCGGACCGTGAAGTCGCGTCCGTCGATCGATCCGTCGACCTGCAGGTCCGCGATCTTGCCGACGTGTCCGACGTAGCGCAGACCCGTGTCGAAGTGCGCGCTCCAGAAGAACGGCAGGTCCTCATAGCGCTCCGCCTCGCCGAGCAGCAGCCGCGCCACGAACTGCCCTTGGCGTTGCGCATGGACCCAGTGCTCGACGCGGATGTGCGCACCGACGTGCGCGTCGGGATACCGGGCGATGTCGCCGATCGCATGGATGCCGGGCATCGACGTGCGAAGGCATTCGTCGACGATCACGCCGCCGCCCTCGTCGTCCGGTGCCATCGACAACCCGGCGGTCGCGGCGAGTTCGGTCCGCGGCTTCACGCCGAGGCCGAGCACGACGAAGTCCGCTGCGATCGTCGAGCCGTCGTCGAGCGTCAGCGCCGCGCCGTCCCAGGCCACCGGCTTCCGACCGGCATGGAACACCACGCCCTTCTCTTCGTGGACCGTGCGGATCATCTTGCCGACGTCGGCGCCGACGATGCTTTTCAACGGCGGGTCGTCGGGTGCGACGACATGAATCGCGACCTTCCGCTGCGTCAGCGACGCCGCGGCTTCGAGCCCGATGAAGCTCGCGCCGATCACCACGGCCCGCGCGCCGGGCTTCGCGGCCGCGACGATCGCGTCGGCATCGGCGAGCGTCCGCAGCACGTGGACCTCGGGCCGATCGAAGCCCGGCAGGTCCGGCCGCTTCGGTTCGGCGCCGGTCGCGAGGACCAGCACGTCGTAAGCGACGCGCGTGCCGTCGTCGAGCGCCACGGTGCGCGCCTGCGGATCGATCGCACGGACCCGGGCGCGATGCAACGTCGGACCGATGTCGCAACCGTCCAGCCGCGACTCGTCGCGCGACTTCATGCCGATCAGGTACTGCTTCGAACAGAACGTCCGGTCGTACGGTGCGTCCGCGTCGTCGGTGATCACGGTGACGTCGCTGCCGAATCCGCGGCGTACGAACATCTCGGCGCAGGCATGGCCGGCCGCGCCGGCGCCGACGACGACGACGCGCGGGCGATTCGACGGTCCGGGCGCCGGCGGCTTCGCGACGTCGGACTTGCCGGTCACCCGCACCCTTCCGTCGCGCTCGGCGACGTCGTAGCGGACGAGCGCTTCGAACGCCGGCGCGGCGATCGCCTCGCCGGTGGCGAGCGAAAAGCGCGCGTGATGCCACGGGCATCGCAACGTGCCGTCGACGATCAGCCCCTCGTCGAGCGGCGCGCCGAGATGGGTGCAGCGGCCGGACCACGCGCACCACCCGTCGCGATCGCGGACCAGCACGACGGGCTCGCCGTCGAATACGCCGCCGGTCGGCCGATCGTGGGGCAGCCCGGACGCCGGCACGCCCGCGGCGAAGTCGGGTCCCTGCGGGTCGTCGTCGGGCATGGCCGGTCCGCCGTCACTCGAAGTGCGCGACGACGGCGTCGCCCACGGCCGCCGGATCCTCGCGCTGGATGAAGTGGCCGACCCCGGGAACGACGCGGCGCACGTAGCGCTTCTCGAAGAAGCGCTCCTTGCACTCCGACATGACCGGGAGCGTCGCGCCGTCTGCCGCGCCGTGGAGCACGACGGTCGGCACCGCGATCGGATGCGGCTCGGCGAAGAACGCCTCGTCGTCGTCGAGCGCGGGATCGCCGTCGGCCTCGCCCCAGCGATGCCGGTACGAGTGGATCGTGATGTCCACCCAGTCCGGGTTGTCGAACGACGCCGCGGTCGCAGCCCATTCGTCGTCCGGCATCCGGTAGTCCGGCGACCAACGGCCCCACAGCGCCGACGCGAATCCCCGCGGGTCCGCGGCGAGTGCGCGACGACCGACCGCCGTCACGAAGTACCAGTGGTACCAGTACATCCGGGCCTGCTCGAAGCCGAGTTGCTGTCCCGGCTGATTGGTCCCGTACCCGACCGAGAGACAGGTCAGTCCCCGCAGGCGGTCGGCCAGGCGCACCGCGAGCATGTAGCTGATGCGCGCGCCCCAGTCGTGCCCGACGAGCACGAAGTCGCGCAGGTCGAGCGCTTCGACGAACTCGATCAGGTCGAGCGCCATCGCGACGAGTTGTCCGCTCCGCGACGACGCCGCGTCGCGGAACCGCGTCGGACCGAATCCCCGCAGGTAGGGCCGGATGCAGCGGACGCCTTCCGCCTCCAGCCGCTCGGTCACGGCGGACCACGTCAGCGCGTCGTCGGGCCAGCCGTGCACCAGCAGGCAGGTCCGCTTCGCGGCCGGACCGTCGAGGTAGGCGACGTCCAGCTCGCGCGTCGCGAGGAACTTCACTTCGCCGCCGACGCGCTGCGGTTCCGGTCGTCCGGGTTGGCGTAGACCACGCGTCCGCCCTGGACGACGCCGAAGACCGGGATCTGCGCGTTGATCGCCTCGTGCTGGCCCTTCGCGAACGGCTTCCGGTAGGTCGTGATGACGCCTTCGACGGGCTCCTTCAGGTTCTCGAGGGCTTCGCGGACCTTCGGGCCGTCGGTGGTCCCGGCCTGCCGGATCGCCGCGACCAGCAGATAGGTCGAATCGTAGGCCTGCGCCGCGGGCGACGGCACCGGAATGCGGTCGACCTTGAACGCCTTCTGGTACGCCTCGACGAACGCCTTGTGCCGCGGCGATCCGCCTTCCTGGATGAAGGTCTGCGGCATCATCGCGCCGTCGCCGTTCGCGCCGGCGTTGTCGATGAAGTTCGCCATCGCCATGTTCCACGAGCCGATCATCGGGACCTTCCAGCCGAGCTTCTGCATCCCGTTCGCGATCTGCGCCAGCTCCGGGCCGACGCCGTAGACCAGCAGCGCCTGGGCCCCCGCCTCCCGCGAACGCAGCAACTGCGGCGTCATGTCGACGTCCTTGATGTTGAACTTCTCGACGGCCACGGGCGTGACGCCCTTGGCCGCCAACGCCCGCGTGAGGTCGTCCTTGCCCAGCTGCCCGTAGTTCGTCGTGTCGGCGAGGATCGC
>CAXTDA010000148.1:0-8535 GCA_964242935.1 uncultured Burkholderiaceae bacterium
CCTCGACCCCGCCCACCCCCCCCCCCCCGCCGGCCCGCGACCGGTCGCCCGCCATCGCGTGCCGCACGATCGCCGAGACGGTCGCGGCGCGTCGCACGTCGAGGACGTGATGCGCGAGTTCGACGCGTTCGACGGCCGCACGCATCAGGAGCATCTGCTTGCGGAGCTTCAGCGGTACTTGCGACTCGGCCATCAGAGTGCTCCCGGCGCCGTGGCCGTGCGGGTGACCGGCCGCGCAGACGCGACGGCTTCGTCGTCGCGGCGGGCCGCCTTCGCCCGTTCGGCGGCCGCTTCGGCCGCCTCGTGCGCACGCGACATCTGGGACAACGTCTCCTTGTCCTTCTCGAGCTCGGCCAGCGTCGCGCCGAAGATCGGCGGTCGGTTCGTGAAGATGCCCTTGACCCGGAGCAACAGGAAGGCGGCGATCGCGAGATACACCACGGTGATGATGATCATCGTCGCGACCCGGCGCTCGGGCGGAACCGCGGCCACGATCGTGAACGTACCGACGATCAGCGCGAGCGAGAACAGGAACAGCGCCGCGAAGCCCATCGCGGCGGCGCTGATGAGGCGCTGCATCTCTTCTTCGAGCTCGATCCCGGCGAGCGCCAGACGCGTATGCAACAGCGACGTCGCAGTCGCGACGAGAGACCGCACCGACGGGATCAGCTTCGGCGGCAGGTCCTCGACCGGCGTGGGCTCAGGCGCGGTTCGCCGACTCGCTCGGACGGGGCGGGGGCGCCGCGGACGGCTGGCTCCGAAGATCATGACTCGGTCCCATTGGAACGTTCGATCGCGACAGGACGCTCCCCGGACCGGCGGAACGAGCGGCTGGCGGAGACGACCGGCGTCGCTGCGACGCCGGTCTCACGCACGAGTACGATCAGCGACGTGCGACGACCACGCCGAACAGGAAGCCGATCGCGGCACCGATGCCGATCGCCTGCCACGGATTCTCGTGCACGTAGTCGTCCGTCATGATGGCCGCGTCGCGGCTCTTCTCGACGACCGACGCCTGCAGGTCGCTCAGCGACTCCGACGCACGCTTCAGCGCGGCGGTCGCCTTCTCGCGCAATTCGGCCGCCTTGTCGCCGGTGGACGATGCGGCCGCACGCAGGAAACCCTCGGCGTCGTCGACTCCGGACTTCAGGTCGGAAACGATCTGGTCCTTGTGGTTCGCCATCTTTTCCTTCTGGTAGTTCATGCGGTCGTCGTCGTAGGTCGTCATCGATTTTTCTCCGTGGGTGGCTGTCGCGAAAGCAGTCTACCTGCAGCGGCGACGAGTCTAAGCGAACAATCTGCCGCCAGTGTGTGGGAAGCGTGCGCCGGGGGGTGTCGGACGGATGCCTAGAAACGCGTTTCAACCGTGGTCGTGGACCCATTGGAGGATCGCGTCCTGCGCCGGTTGGGCGCGCCCCGCGTTCACGTGGTTGACGAGGACGACGACGACGTAGTACTGGCCCGACGCCGCGAGCACGTAACCGGCGACCGCGCGCGCGTCGGCGAGCGAGCCGGTCTTGACGTGCGCCTGCCCCGCGACCGAATGCAGATTGAGGCGCTTCCGCATCGTTCCGTCGAAGCCGACCAGCGGCAGCGACGAGACGAACTCCGGCATCACCGGCGACGCCCACGCCGCCTGCAGCACGCGACCCATCGACGCGGCGGCGATGCGTTCGCGCCGCGACAGGCCGGAACCGTTCTCGATGACCAGCTCGGGGAGGTCGATGTTCTTGCCCGCGTAGAAGCCGCGCACGACGCGCTGGGCCCGCTCGGCGTTCGCCGGCAGGGCGAGCGCCTCGGCCGCCATCGACAGGAACAGTTCGCGTGCCATCACGTTGTTGCTGTACTTGTTGATGTCGCGGACGACTTCCGCGAGGCTCGGCGACTCGCGCTCGACCAGGACACGCGCGTCGGCCGGCATCGCGCCGTCGCGGACGACGCCCGCGAGCGTGCCGCCGAGCTCGCCCCAAAGTGCCCTGAACAGCGCGCCGACGTACTGCCGGTGGTCCATGACGGCGACGTTCCAGATCTGCTCGCCGCAGTCGGCCGCGTAGACGCCGTTGAACACCAGACGATCGGCGCGCGAAAAGTCGGGCGCAGCCCGCGACCGCCAGTCGCCGCAGGGGCCGTCGGCGAACGCGACCGGGCCCACGGTGAACCCGGCGAGCGCCGGCTCCATCGTGACGCGCACCTCGCGTCGCGCCGGATCGGGCACGAAGCGCACCGCCACGGACTTGAAGTTGACGAGCAACGCGTCCGGGCCGACGTTGTACGGACGGAACGGCTCGCCGTCGAACGCGGCCGGGTCGAACGGCACCGGCTCGAACAGCGAGCGGTCGACGACGAGATCGCCGCGGATCGTGCGGATTCCTCGCGCGCGCAACTGTCGCAGCATCAGCCAGAAGCTCTCGAGCACGAACTTCGGGTCGCCCGCCCCGTGGAGCACGAGGTCGCCGTCGAGCACGTCGTCGACCTGCGGGGCGGTCGCAGCGGCGACCGTCTTCCACGTGAAGGCGGGACCGAGCAGTTCGAGCGCCGCATAGGTGGTCACGAGCTTCATCGTCGACGCCGGGTTGAACGCGCGGTCGGCGTTCAGCGACAGGAGCGGGACGACCGCGGTGCGCCCGGGGGTCCGCCGCGGCGCGGCGGCCGATCCGTCCGCAGGTGACGGCGGCGCGGCGCCGACCCGCTGCACGAAGAGGCCGACCCCGCTCTCGGGAATCTGCGCCCGCTGGAACGCTGCGACGATCGACGGCGGCAGCTCGTCGGCCGAGGCGCGGTGCATCGCGGACACGAGCAGGCAGGCGGCCAAGGCGCGTCCGGCGAACGTCGCATTCATCGTGTGAGGGGGTCGGTGCTCGAAGTTGCGTCGGGCGCCGGCGACCTGCCCTGCGCTTGAATTCGGCTCGTCCGGCCGTATAATCAGCACTCGTCGTCGTCGAGTGCTAACAAGATTCCAACAGCGGCTCGATCGCGAACCACCGGACGCCTGAACGGCCTCCACCGCAGCGCTACTTTCCAAATCCAAGAGGAGCATCTATGAATCTTCGTCCGTTGCACGATCGCGTCATCGTCAAACGTCTCGATCAGGAAACCAAGACCTCGTCGGGCATCGTGATTCCCGACAACGCGGCCGAGAAGCCCGACCAGGGCGAAGTGCTCGCGATCGGTCCGGGCAAGCGCAACGACAAGGGTGAAGTCGCCGCGCTGGCCGTCAAGGTCGGCGACCGCGTCCTGTTCGGCAAGTACTCCGGCCAGACCGTCAAGGTCGACGGCGAGGACCTGATGGTCATGCGCGAAGAAGACATCATGGCCGTCGTCGAAGGCGCGAAGTAAATCCGCGCGAAGTTATCTGCTCCATCCGCGCGCACCGCGCCGCCGATTTTGCAGGCGCCGGTCATCCGCACTGACACCAAAGGAAAAAATCCATGGCAGCTAAACAAGTTCTCTTCGGCGACGACGCGCGCTCGAAGATCGTCAACGGCGTCAACATCCTGGCGAACGCCGTCAAGGTCACGCTCGGCCCGAAGGGCCGCAACGTCGTGCTCGAGCGTTCGTTCGGCGCGCCCACCGTCACGAAGGACGGCGTCTCGGTCGCGAAGGAGATCGAACTCAAGGACAAGTACGAGAACATGGGCGCGCAGCTCGTGAAGGAAGTCGCCTCGAAGACCAGCGACAACGCCGGCGACGGCACCACGACCGCGACCGTGCTGGCCCAGGCGATCGTCCGCGAAGGCTTCAAGTACGTCGCGGCCGGCATCAACCCGATGGACCTCAAGCGCGGCATCGACAAGACGGTCATCGCGCTCGTCGAGGAGATCAAGAAGCTCTCGAAGCCGACGACCACCAGCAAGGAAATCGCCCAGGTCGGCGCGATCTCGGCGAACGCCGACGAGAACATCGGCAAGATCATCTCCGACGCGATGGACAAGGTCGGCAAGGAAGGCGTGATCACGGTCGAGGACGGCAAGTCGCTCGACAACGAGCTCGACGTCGTCGAAGGGATGCAGTTCGATCGCGGCTACCTGTCGCCGTACTTCATCAACAACCCGGACAAGCAGGTCGCCGTCCTCGACAACCCGTTCGTGCTGCTGTTCGACAAGAAGATCTCGAACATCCGCGACCTGCTGCCGGTGCTGGAACAGGTCGCGAAGGCCGGACGTCCGCTGCTGATCGTTGCCGAGGACGTCGAAGGCGAGGCGCTGGCGACGCTGGTCGTCAACAACATCCGCGGCATCCTGAAGACCTGCGCTGTCAAGGCGCCGGGCTTCGGCGACCGCCGGAAGGCCATGCTCGAAGACATCGCGATCCTCACCGGCGGCCAGGTCATCGCCGAGGAAGTCGGCCTGACGCTCGAGAAGGCGCAACTGACCGACCTCGGCCAGGCCGTCCGCGTCGAGATCACGAAGGAAAATACGACGATCATCGACGGCGCCGGCGACGCGAAGAACATCGAGGCGCGCGTCAAGCAGGTCCGCGTGCAGATCGACGAAGCCACGTCCGACTACGACAAGGAGAAGCTGCAGGAGCGGGTCGCCAAGCTCGCCGGCGGCGTCGCGGTGATCAAGGTCGGTGCCGCGACCGAGATCGAGATGAAGGAAAAGAAGGCCCGGGTCGAAGACGCGTTGCACGCGACGCGTGCGGCAGTCGAGGAAGGCATCGTCGCCGGTGGTGGCGTCGCGTATCTGCGTGCGCGCGCCAACGTCAACGTCAAGGGCGACAACGCCGACCAGGACGCGGGCATCAAGCTGGTGATGCGCGCGGTCGAGGAGCCGCTCCGGCAGATCGTGTTCAACGCGGGCGAGGAACCGTCCGTCGTGATGAACAAGGTCGCCGCCGGCACCGGCAACTTCGGCTACAACGCGGCGACCGGCGAGTACGGCGACCTGATCGAAATGGGGATCCTCGACCCGGCCAAGGTGACGCGCTCGGCGCTGCAGAACGCGGCATCGATCGCGGGTCTCATCCTGACGACCGACGCGATGGTCGCGGAGCTCGCCGAAGACAAGCCGGCCGGTGGCATGGGCGGCATGGGTGGCGGCATGGGCGGCATGGGTGGCATGGGCGGCATGGACATGTAAGCCGTCGCCTGCTCGCGAAGTACGGCGAGCCGCTCCACGGAAACCCCGCCTCGGCGGGGTTTTTGCTTTCCACTGCGCGATGGAGCGCCCCGCCTCGGCTGCATCGAAGTCGCCATTCAAGATTCATGCGCGCCTGCCGATTCCCATCCTGAGCGGGGCCGCTTGCATCGCCGGCGACCGCATCGCGGATCGCCGACCTCGGCGGCTTCGACAAACCTCCGAAATGAACGATCCGGTCCGGGCTCCCTGACATGTCGAACGTGACCAGCACCCGATCGACCACCGCCGTGAACGCGGTCGCACGCGAAACCCTGCGTCGCATCGCCAACGAGCGCCTGAGCCCGACGCCCGAGACCTACGCGCGGATCTATCGGGAGATCGCCGCGACGCATCCGGATCATCCCGCCGCCGAACCCCCGGTCGTGCCGTCGAGCGCCGACGGCAAGGCGAGCGCCACGCTGATCGCCCGCCTGCTGGCCCAGCTCGATTCGCATCACTCCGGCATCACGGTGACGCGAAAGCGCGAGGGTCTCAAACGCGCGCTCGTCCCGCGGCTCGAACCGCTCGATGCGCTCTTCGGCCGCCTCAACCGCCTGATGGAATCGTGGAACGGCCCCAATGCCGATGCGGGACACGACGTCAGCCAGTTCCTCGGCACCGACGTGCTCGGCTCCCAATCGCGCGACGACGCCGCCGCGACGATCGAGCCCGAGCATCTCGGGGTTCCGCACGCTTTCGCGGCGCCGGCGTCCGCCAACGAACCACCGACGCTGCGCGGCGCCGCCGCCCGTTACCCCGGAACGGCCAGCGAGCTACCCGAAGCGGCGATCAGCTTCCGGCTCGCGGGGCTGCTCGCGCTGCTGCTCAAGAACATCGACCAGCTCACGCCCGAGTCGGCGCTGCTCGGCAACCAGATCGAACAGATCGGCCGCGTCCTCACGGTGCCGCTGACGCAGAAGAAGCTCGACGAGGCCGAGCGCTGCCTGCGCACGCTGATCGTCCGGCAAGGCGCGATCAGGCACAGCCTCGACGAGACGAAGCGCGCGATCCGCGACCTCGCCGAGACGTTGCTCGGCCGCCTCGGGACGCTGGCGACGTCGACCGACACGTTCTCGAACAGGATCGTCGACATGGCCGAGCGCATCGCCGAGACGAACGACCTCGGGCAGTTGTCGTCGCTCACGCAAATGCTGGTCGCCGATGCCCGCCTGATCTCGACGAACGTCGCGGCCGATCGCTCGATGCTGGCCGAGGCCGAGACCCGTGCGCGGACGCTGCAGGAGCGCACGGCGACCCTTGAGCATGAATTGCGCGAGGCCAGTGCGCTGGTTCGCACCGATCCGCTGACCCGCGCGATGAACCGCCGCGGCTTCGGCGACGCGTTCAAGTCCGAGATGGTCCGTGCCGAAGGCCGCTTGCAACCGTCGGTCGCACTGATCGACGTCGACAACTTCAAGCGCATCAACGAGGACTACGGTCACTCGGTCGGCGACGAGGTCCTGTGCAGCGTCGTCGAGGTGCTGCATCGCTGCGCATCCCCCGGCAACACGGTCGCGCGTTACGGCGGCGAGGAGTTCGCACTGATGTTCCCGGACCTGACGGTGCGTGACACCGAGCTCGCCGTCGTCCGGATGCAGCGGGCGCTGAGCGACCATCTCGGCGCCGCCTCGTCGCGCCTGCCCGGCATCACGTTCTCCGCCGGCGTCGCGCAGGTCGAGGCCGGCGAGACGCTCGCGAACGTGATGGCGCGGGCCGACCGCGCGCTTCGCGAGGCGAAGCAGGCCGGCAAGAACTGCATCGTCGTCGCCACGACGCCGACCGCGGCGCCGGCCTGATTCGATCACGCACCGGGCGACGCCTGCGTTCGCGCATCCGCTCGCCACGGGCGACGGGCCGCATCGCTTCGCGTGGTCGGACGGAAATCGACGAAGACGAGGACGACCTCAAGTTTTGCCGCGGGGTCACCGATAAGCACTGCAACACCGGCCACCTTCCTTCCTGGAGCACGGGTCGGCCCGGTCGATCCGCCGGAGTTCACCGTCAGCCCGGAAGGGTCTTCATGTCATCGGTCATCACCTCCCACGTCGACCCGCGCGACGCGAACACGTCGCAAGCCTTGCCGCAACGCCACGCGTCGGACCCTCGTATCGACGGCGCGGACGACGACGTGACCGCGCAGCACTTCACCGCACGGATCGACGGCACCGACCAGGCCGCCCGCAACGCGAACGACGGCATCTCGCTCGCGCAGACGGCCGACGGTGCGTTGGCGACGACGACCGACCACCTGAAGCGCATCCGCCAGCTCGCCGTGCAGGCCGCGGATGCGATCGACCGCACCGCGCTGCAGACCGAGGTCGGCCGGCTGCTGTCGGAAATCGACCGCGTCGGCCACGGCGCGACGTTCAACGGCATCAGGCTCTTCGACGGTTCGAACCCCAGCTTCGTGTTCCAGGTCGGGGGCGATGCGTCGAGCGGCGACACGATCTCGGTATCCGGTCTGCCGACCGCGACGAAGGCGGGCCTCGGCAGCGTGTCGGTCGCGTCGCCGCGGGCGACCGCGAGGTCCCGCATCACCCCCGGCGCGCTCGACGACGCGACCGACGTGCTGACCGTCGACGGGACGAGCATCGGCGCACTGGCCGCGGTCGGCACGTCGCAGCAGCGCGCCGCGCAGGTGGTCGACGCGATCAACCGGATCGCGACCACGACCGGCGTCGATGCCTGGATCGACCCGGTCGCCGGCACGATCAACCTGACCTCCGCCTCGACGATCAACATCGCCCGGACCGGCAGGACCACCAACCTCACCGGTTTCACGACCGCATCGACGCCGGCCGCGACCACGACCGGCCTGACGACACTCGACGTGTCGAGCGATCCCGGTGCGCATCTCGCGATCCGTCAGATCGACAGCGCCCTCGACCAGATCGACGGCGCGCGGGCCACGCTCGGCGCGGCGCGGAGCCGCTTCACGTCGGTCGTGACGAACCCGCAGGCGACTCACGCGAACCGGTCGGCGTCGCGGGACCGCATCCGCGACGCCGGGTTCGCTGCCGCGACCGTCGACCTGGCCTGCGCGCAAATCCTGCTGCAGGCCGCGACGGCGATCCGCGCGCAGGCCAACAGCGTCCCGAACGACGTCTTGACGCTCCTGAAGGGGTGAATCGCGGACCGGTCGCGATCCGGCGGATCGTCGACACCGGGATCCCACAGATCGCGGAGGCGATCGAGCACCGACCCGACCTCGAAGCATCGAAGCATCGAAGCATCGAAGCATCCGACCAAGAGCAGCTGACGGCACCCGACGACAAGATCCACGCAAGAAGGACGCACATGCTTCAGCAGACCCCGTATGGCGCCAGCGCCTACCGTGCCATCGAAATCGAGACCGGCGTCGCCGCGGCCGACCCGCTCGGCCTCGTCGTGATGCTGTACGACGGCGCGGTCCAGG
>CAXTDA010000149.1:0-8482 GCA_964242935.1 uncultured Burkholderiaceae bacterium
CTGGAACAGCAGCGGATAGCCGCTCTTGCCCATCGTCGGGTCGAGCGACAGCATGCCGCGAAAGCCGATCGTGCCCGGTCCGAACGGACGCGTCGCCATCCCCATCAGCATGGTCTGGCTGAACGTCTTGTGGTCGCCGCGCGGGCCGGTCTGCCGGTCGTACACGAGGTTCGCGAAGCCGTGCAGCATCAGCGACCAGCCGCCGCGCTGCGTGGCGAGCATCTCCAGCGGCGTGGCTTCCGGCTGCCAGCTCGTACCGGAGGCCTCGCGCGACATCGAATAGGGCCCGAACTGGCCCGTCATCGCGTCGTGGTCCATGTCCATCGGCATCGCGGCGTCGTGCATCGGCATGTCGTCGTGCTGCGCCGCGTGGTCGGCCGGCGCGGGCATCGCGGTCGCCGTCCCGAGCGAAAGTGCGGCAAGCAGCGTCCGCAGGACGACGATGGTCGGTCGCGTCGCCGGCGAGCGGCCAACGAAACCGGGTTCCCGCCTGCGCGGCAACGACGGGATTGGCGTGCATTCGCTGGTCACCGGCGCCGCCTCACGCCGCGCTCGCATCCACCGGGCGACGCAGCCGGACGACGGTCGCCTGCAGCAGCCGGGCATCGGCACTCGCCCGGTGGCGTTCGGACGCGCCTTCGTCGAAGACCTGTGCTTTCGCGCCGTGCCAGCGTCCCATCTCGTCTTCGGTCAGCAGCTTCTGCAGGCTCTCGAGCCGGTAGCGCGGGCGCCGATCGACGACGTCGTACAGCATCGACAGCCAGCTGTAGTCGTTGCCCCAGCCGTCGGTGTACACGGTCAGCCCCTCGAGTTGCGCGTCGAGGCGGTCGACGACCTCGGGGATCGAATGGCCGTGGCGGACGAGCAGCTCGCGCGAGATGTGGTGCAGGCGTTCGGCGGCGGGGTCCCAGTGCAGCCAATGATCGGTCGGCTTGATCAGCATGCAGTCGCTGCGGCCGTCGGGCAGCACGAAGCCGACCTCGATCGGATAGCTGCCCCGGCCGAAGCCCGACGCCTCGACGTCGATGACGGTGGGAGTCTCGATCAGTACGAGATCGCGCCGCTGAACGTCAACTGTCCCTGCCCGGTCTGGATGTTCTCGAGACCGCCGACCGTTCCGTTGCCGCTCGCGTTCGCGAAGCGACCGGTCCCGCCGGTGATGGTGTATTGGCCTGCGACGGTGAACATCGGCGGCGTGGCGGACGGCCTCAGGGTACCGGCGTAATCGGCGTGCAACACGTCCCCGTCGACGGCGACCATGGTCAGCTTGCCGTGCGAGAACGCGAACGTGAAGGGCGAGGTCGGATTGACACAATCGCTGCCGCTGCCGGTCACGTTGCCCAGGTGCATCGCCGTGCCGGAACCGGCGGTGGCGCCCGTCAGGACGAAGCCCGGGCACAGGCCGGACCCCGGAAAGTTCGGCGTGATCCGTTCCTGCGTCACCAGCGTCGCGGTGAACGGGACACTGGTGGGCCCCGCGGAAGCGAGCGCCGAGACGAGGGTCGCTGCCAGAGGAAGCATGCGCAAAGCGCGAAGGAAGTGGGCCAAGTGTTTCTCGTCGTGATCGGGGAGCGCGAAGTATGAGCCTGCGCCTCGTGGCCCGATCCTCCGTCCGCACGACGGTCGCCCCCGCACGTCGGCTCGACGTCAGCGCGCGCGTCGCTGCGGGGCGACGAGGCGCGCCAACCCGTCGAAGCCGAACTGGACGATCAGCGCCAGTGCCGCGGCCGGGATGGCGCCGGCCAGCATCGTCGGCCCGTCGTTCAACGCGAGGCCCGCGGTGATGCGCTCGCCGAAGCCGCCGGCCCCGACGAACGCGGCCATCGTCGCCGTGCCGACGTTGATGACGGCCGCCGTGCGCACGCCCGCGATCATCGTCGGCGCCGCGAGCGGCAACTCGACCAGCGTCAGCTGTTGCCAGGCCGTGAAACCGAGCGCGGCCGCGGCTTGCACGATGCCGCGCGGCACGCCCGTCATGCCCGCATGCGTGTTCGCGACGATCGGCAGCAGCGCGTAAAGGAACAGGGCGACGAGCGCCGGGATGGTGCCGATGGTCCCGAGCCAGGCGATCAACAGTGCGAGCAGCGCGAGCGACGGCACGGTCTGCAGCAACCCGACCGCGAGCAGGATCACGCGTCCGGCCGCGACACGACGTTCGGCCCACACCCCGAGCGGCACGCCGACGACCGTCGCGACGGCGACCGATCCTGCCACCAGCACCGCATGCTCGACGAGGAGCCGCAGGAAATCCGCGCCGAAGAGCGCGGCGACGAAGCGCGCGGCAGCGCTCGCACGGGGACCTCGCGGCTCGGTGGAACGGCCTTCGCGCGCTGCGACGAAGCCGGCGGCGACGTCGGCGAAGGGGACACGGTCGAGCTCGGCCCGTGCGTTGAGCTCGATCATCTTCGCATTGTTGATCGAGCCTTCGAGTCGCTTCAGCGGCGCGGCGTCGAAGTCGCGCCGCATCAGCAGCACCGCGTCGTAGGCGGGAAAGAAGCGGCGGTCGTCGACCAGCACGCGGACGCCGTCCCGGCCGATCCGCGCATCGGTCGAGTAGATGTCGATCAGCGCCACGCGCTTCTGCGCGAGCGCGTCGTACGCGAGCCCGTGGTCGAGTCCCGACGGCGTCGGGAGCGTCAGCCGGTACGCGTCCTTGAGCGCGGGCCAGCCGTCGCCGCGCGCGAGGAATTCGTTCGACAGGCCGAGCCGCAGGTCGCGCGTCTTCCCGGGGTCGTTCAGGTCCGAGATCGTCGCGATGCCGCGTGCCGCCGCATCGTCCTCGCGCATCGCGAGCGCGTAGGTGTTCGAGAAGCCGAGCGGGATCGCGACCTTGAGCTTTCGCGGCGCGAGCAACGCGTCGAGCTCGACGAGCGACGTCGCGCCGTCGCGCTTCAGGATCTCGCGGGCGATCGTGCCGGTGTATTCGGGATAGACGTCGATCTCGCCGGCCTCGAGCGCGGCGACCAGGATGCCGGTGTTGCCGAGCCCGGCCTTGTGCACGGCCGCGATCCCCTGGTCGGCCAGCGTGCGTCGCACGATCTCGCCGAGCACGAACGATTCGGTGAAGCGCTTCGAGCCGACGCGCACGGTGGTCGATCCGGCCGCGTCGGCGTTCGACGCGACGACAAGGCCGATCAGGACCACGAGGGCGACGCGCCGGACGGCGGCGAGCAGGGCGGGACGCAAGGGGCGCGACGGCATGGCGGCACCTTAACCGAGCGTCGGGCCGTCGCCGCGCCGCCGGGCGAATCGACGGGCGGCGCTACGGTATCGTTCGCGCTTTGCCGCGGGGCCGGTCGCCCCGCCGCCGTCATCGGTCGAAAGGAAACGCATGTCCCGAATCGCCCTGCGTATCGCCGCCGTCGTTGCCGTCTGCGGACTCGTGTCCTGTGCGCAGCCGCCGAACAAGCCGCCCGCGGCCGACAACGCGGCGCCGCGACCGATCCGTGCGCAGGACGACATGTACCGCTACGTCAATGGCGCCTGGCTCGCGGCCAACGAGATTCCGGCCGATCGCTCGTCGTGGGGCGCGTTCGCGCAGTTGCGCGACGAGGCCGTGACGCAGCTGCGGACCGTCATCGAGGACGCCGAGGCCGCGGGCGCGAAAGGTACCGCGGACCAGCGGAAGATCGCCGGCCTCTTCGACAGCTTCATGGACGAGGGCCGGGTGGAGGCGCTCGGCATGAAGCCGATCGGCCCGCAGATGAAGGCGATCGACGCGATCCGCTCGAAGCGCGAACTGCCGGCGGTCATCGCGCAGTTCAACGAGGTCGGCATCACGACGCCGTATCTCGTCGCGATCACGCAGGACGCGCGCGATCCGACGCACTACATCCCGACGCTGTACCAGAGCGGCCTCGGCATGCCGGACCGCGACTATTACCTGAAGGACGACGATGCGAAGCTGAAAGACACCCGCACCCGCTACGGCGAGCACGTGGCGAAGATGCTGTCGCTCGCGGGCGTCGCGAACGCCGATGTCGGCGCGGCGCAGGTGCTCGACATCGAGATCGCGCTGGCGCGCGTGCAGTGGAGCCGCGTCCAGAACCGCGACCCGATCAAGACCTACAACAAGCGACCCATCGCCCAGCTCGACGCGATGACGCCGGGCTACGCGTGGAAGCCGTGGCTGACCACGGCCCGCATCGCCGGCAAGGTCGACGCCGTCGTCGTCGCGCAGCCGAGCTACCTCGAAGGCTTCGCGAAGGCCGTGGACGCGTTCCCGCTCGACGCGTGGAAGGCTTACTTCAAGTACCACGTGATCTCGTCGGCGGCGCCCTACCTGTCGAAGCCGTTCGTCGACGAGCACTTCGCGTTCGACGGCAATGTCCTCGCCGGGACGCCGGTCGACCTGCCGCGCTGGAAGCGCGGTGTTGCCGTCACCGAGTCGTCGATCGGGCAGGGACTCGGCAAGCTGTACGTGGCGAAATACTTCCCGCCGCAGAACAAGTTGCGGATGGACGAGATGGTCCGCAACATCCTCGCCGCGTACAAGCAGAGCATCGACGGGCTCGACTGGATGGGGCCCGAGACGAAGAAGGAGGCGCAGGCGAAGCTCGCGAAGTTCGACCCGAAGATCGCGTACCCGACCAAGTGGCGCGACTACACGGCGCTGACGATCAAGGGCGACGACCTGCTCGGCAACGTGATGCGGGCGCGCCGCTTCGAATACGCCCGCAACAACGCGAAGCTCGGGAAGCCGATCGATCGCACCGAATGGGGGATGACGCCGCAGACCGTCAACGCGTACTACAACCGCGGCCGGAACGAGATCGTCTTCCCCGCGGCGATCCTGCAGCCGCCGTTCTTCGACGCGAAGGCCGACGACGCGACCAACTACGGCGCGATCGGCGCGGTGATCGGCCACGAGATCAGCCACGGCTTCGACGACAGCGGCAGCCAGTCCGACGGCGACGGTCGCCTGCGCAACTGGTGGACCGACGAAGACCGCGCGCGCTTCAGCGCGAAGACGAAGGCGCTGGTCGCGCAGTACGACGCGTTCGAACCGGTGCCCGGCTATCACGTCAACGGCGCGTTGACGCTCGGCGAGAACATCGCCGACAACTCCGGCATCGCGATCGCGTACAAGGCGTACCAGATCTCGTTGAAGGGCTATCCCCCGCCGACCATCGACGGCACGTCGGGCGTCGCGCGCTTCTACGTCGGCTTCGCGACGCTCTGGCGCAACAAGACGCGCGAGCCGGCGCTGATCCGCCAGCTGACGTCCGACCCGCATTCACCGGGCGAATACCGCGTCAACGGTACGCTGCGCAACCAGGCCCCGTACTACGAGGCGTTCAACGTGCGGGCCGGCGACGCGATGTTCCTGCCGCCGGAACAGCGGGTGACGATCTGGTGAGGCGTCGACGGTAGAGCCAGCGTCGTTCGATCGGGCACGTCCTTCCGATCACCCGTCAGGCGATCGTATCCACGACGCCGCCGTCGACGCGCAGCGCCGCCCCCGTCGTCGCCGACGCCTGCATCGAGCAGACGTAGACGACCAGGTTCGCGACCTCCTCGACCGTCGCGGGCCGACCGATGATCGACGACGGCCGCATCGATCGGACGAACGCGGTCCCGGCCTCGTCGATCGACGTGCCGGCCTTCTTCGCCGCGCCTTCGAGCATCTTCTTCACGCCGTCCGACATCGTCGGGCCGGGCAGCACCGCATTGACGGTGACGCCGGTGCCGGCCATCCGCTTCGCGAGCCCGCGCGCGATCGACAGGTTGGCCGTCTTCGTGAAGCCGTAATGGATCATGTCGGCCGGGATGTTCAGGCCCGACTCGGACGAGATGAACACCACGCGGCCCCATCCGCGCTCGACCATGCCGGGCAGCCAGGCCCGCGACAGCCGCACGCCGGACAGCACGTTGACCTCGAAGAAGCGGATCCATTCGCTGTCCGGGATCTCGAAGAAGTCCTGCAGCGCGAAGATGCCGAGGTTGTTGACGACGATGTCGGCGTGCGGCTCGGCCGCGAACAGCGCGTCGCAGCCCGCAGAATCGCCGAGGTCGGCTGCGAAGCCGCGGAGCACGGCGTCGGGCGCCGCGTCGCGGATTTTCGCGAGCGCCGCGTCGACGGCGTCCTGCGTCCGTCCGTTGACGACGACGGTCGCGCCGGCGGCGGCGAGGCCGCTCGCGATGCCGAAGCCGATGCCGGCCGTCGATCCGCTGACGATCGCGGTCTTGCCGGTGAGGTCGATGTTCATGAAGGGTTCCGGTCGTTGAGGGGTCGGGGCCGCGGCGGCGCTGTCTCGAAGACGCCCGCCTCGCGGTTCTTGCGGACCGAGTGCCACACGTGCACGCGGCCGTTCATCGCGATCCAGACGCCGGGGGCGAGCACCTGCGCGCAGGCGCACGCGAAGCCGAGGTTGAACAGCGCGTCGGACCCGGCGATCGCGTACGGCACCATCGCGCCGGTCAACACGATCGTCTTGCCGGCGGCCCGATCGAAATGCGGGCCGAGGACGGCGGCGGTGGCGGGCATCGTGTCGGTGCCGTGAACGACGACGATCGCGGCCTCGGCCGAGGCCCGGCACGCGGCCAGCACCCGCGCGCGGTCGCTGTCCCGCATGTCGAGACTGTCGACCTGCATCAAGGCCTCGACGACGGTCGGCACCGTCAGCCGCGCGCGCTCGACGATCGCCGGCAACTGCGAGTCGGCGAAGCCGAGCGTGCCGGCGAGCGGGTCGTAGCGCTTGTCGAAGGTGCCGCCGCAGGCGACGAGCCGCAGTCCGGGAGGCGCGGGGTTCATGAAGGATCGGAGGCGTTCGGTCAAACTCGGCGACGAGCCGCGCGATTCTAGCGTCGGCCCTTCCGGTTCCTCCGATGACGACGCGTTTCGACCAGGTGGTTTTCGCCGGCGGCGGCAATCGCTGCTGGTGGCAGGCGGGGTTCTGGGACGTCGTCGCGCCGTCGATCGACTTGCGGCCGCGGGTCATCGCCGGCGTCTCGGCGGGCGCCGCGACGGCCTGCATGCTGTACGCGAGCGACTCGCGCTGGACGATGGACTACTACCGCGACGCCCTGAAGCACAACCGCCGGAACGCGTACTGGGGCAACCTGTTCCGCCGCGCGAACGACCCGGACGACCCGCATGCGGCGCGCGTCTTCCCGCACGCGGCGATCTACCGGAAGGCATTGACCGACATCCTCGGCGGGACGCGCTTCGACCGCCTGAAGGCCGACGCGCCGGAGATCCGCATCGCGTTCGCCCGCCTGCCGCGGGGACTCGGGCCGCACGCAGCGCTCGCGGTCGGCGTCGTCGCCTACAACCTCGAGAAGTACTGGCGCCGGTCGCTCCATCCGACCTTCGGCCGCCGCATCGGCTTCGCGTTCGAGGTCGGCCGGTTGCAGGACTGCGAGGACCTCGACGACCTGGTCTCGCTGATCACCGCGTCCTCGTGCACCCCGCCGTTCACGCCGATCGAGCAACGCGGCGGTCGTCCGACGCTCGACGGCGGGATGGTCGACAACGTGCCGGTCGACGCGGTCGATGCCGGCCCCGCGACGCTGGTCCTGCTGACGCGCCGCTACCCGGGCCGCCCCGAAACGTTCGGCCACCGGGGCCACCTGTACGTTCAGCCGTCGACGAAGGTGCCGGTCAGCGCATGGGACTACACGAACCCGGGGGCGATGGAGCTGACCTACGACCAGGGCCGGCGGGACGGCGATCGATTCGTCGATGCCTGGCACCGCGGCGTGTTGCCGGTCGGCGTCGCGTCGCCTGCGTAGCAGAACGCCGAAGCCATACGAACCGGCGTATAGCTGCCCGCAAGCGCTTGAGATAGGCAGTTACTGTCATGGCAGCGTATGTTGCTGCCTAAGCAGTGATCCGACCAAGTCCCAGCCCATGACCTCCCCGCAGCAACTTCAGACCGAACCGTCGTCGCTCTATCGCGTCGCCGATTTCGCGATCGACGACAGCATCGGTCACCTCCTCAAGCGCGTCCGCTCGATGCTGAGCACGGCGGTCGAGCGCGAGATCGCCGACTCGGACGTCACGTACGACCAGTGGGGCGTGCTGCTCGCGATCCAGACCGGGCGCGGGGACACCGCCGCGGGTCTCGCGCGGGTGATGGACTGCGACACCGGCTCGATGACGCGGATGCTGGATCGGCTCGAGGCGAAGGATCTGATCGTCCGCACGCGCAGCACCGACGACCGGCGCCGCGTGCAGCTCGAGCTGACGCCGAACGGCAAGCGCCTCGCTGAGCGGCTGGTGGCGGCCATCGTCAAGGTGCTGAACCGGCACCTGCAGGGCTTTTCCATCGACGAGCTGGAACTGTTCAAGGGATTCCTGCGGCGGATGCTCGCCAATCGGGAGACGCCATGCTGATGGCCTTGTTCCATGTGATCGGCGCCCGCATCGAGCCGATGCTCGACGCGCTCGGCGTGACCCGCCCGCGGGCGGCGCTGCGGGCCGGGGCGCGCGTGCTGCGGTCGGGCGTCGAGCCGATGATGCGGCTCGAGGTCGCGCTGT
>CAXTDA010000150.1:0-8413 GCA_964242935.1 uncultured Burkholderiaceae bacterium
CGTCGACGACGACCACGGCCGGCGTCACGGTGCCGTTCATCGTCCGCGTCGAGACCAGCACGGTCAATCGCGGCATCAACCAGATCGCGGTCCTCCACGATCCCACCGTCGAATCGACGCCGACGCCGCTCACGCGGCCGAAGGCGTGGAACAAGCGCCTGATCGCCGTCGAAGGTTTCGGCTGTCCGGGCGGCTGGTACATCCAGGGCGGTGCGCAGGGCAACCTGGCGTTGGCGGGCTTCGACTATTCGCTGCTGGCCGTCAAGCGTCTCGGCGAGGGTTATGCGAATTTCGCGAACACGCTGAATCACGCGTCGAACAACTGCAACGCGGTGCTCGAAAGCGAAACGTTGATGATGTCGAAGGAGGCGTTCATCAAGAGCTACGGTGTGCCCGACTTCACGGTCAGTGCAGGGTGCTCCGGCGGCTCCTACGGCAGCTCGCAGCCCGCCGATCGCATTCCGGGCCTCTTCGACGGCATCCTGATCGCCTGCACGTTCCCGGATCCGCTCGGCATCGCATTCTCCGGTTCCGATGGACACTTGCTGAGCCATTACTGGGCCGTCACGAATCCGACCGGGTTCACCGATGCGCAGAAGCTGGCGGTGACCGGCTACAAGGGCATCCAGGCGTTCCTCGACGCGGCCAACCAGTCCGGACGGACCGACCCGGTTCCGGGGCGCATCGATATCGCCGGTTATGCGTCGGCGACGTGGAGCTCGGTCGTTCCGCTCGGTCTTCGCTACGACCCGGTCGCGAACAGGACGGGCGCGCGTCCGACCGTCTACGACGCGTCGAAGAACATCTACGGTGTCGACAAGACGACCGGGTTCGCCCTTCGTCCGTTCGACAACGTCGGTGTGCAATACGGACTGAACGCGCTCAATGCCGGTGCGATCACGACGACGCAGTTCCTCGACCTGAACGCGGCCGTCGGCGGCTACGACCAGGACGCGAACTACGTCGTCAACCGGGTTGTCGGCGATGCCGGCGCGGTCACGCGGGCGCAGCAGAGCGGCCTTCAGCTGTACGGCGGCGGCGGCCTCGCGAACATCCCGGTCTTCGATTTCTCGGGCATCTACAACGACGACGGCGGCTACCACTATCAGTGGTTCCACTTCGCGATGCGCGAGCGGATGCTGCAGGCCAACGGCGACACGCTCAACCACGTCATGTGGCGCGGCAACCTGGTGCCGGCCGACACCGCGTGGGCGGCGTTCATCAAGTGGGTCGTCGCCTACAAGAGCGACACCGCGGCCGGAACGCAGCGGGCGAAGGTGATCCGCGACAAGCCGACCGAAGCGGTGGACGGATGCTGGAGCAACCCGACGACGTTCATCACCGAGCCGCAGACGCTGAGCAGCACGGCGAACACGACCTGCAACACGTTGTTCCCGTCGTGGACCTTCCCGCGCCTGCAGGCGGGCGGCACCGTCGCGGCGAACATCATCAAGTGCACGTTGAAGCCGGTCGTCGCCGGCGATTACCGGGTGACGTTCACCGCGGCCGAGCTGACGCGGTTGAACGCCATCTTTCCGTCGGGCGTCTGCGACTTCACGAAGCCCGGCGTCAACCAGACACCGCTGGTTGCGAACGGGTCGTTCGGACCATCGCCGCTCAACCTGGTGTTCGACGTGACGAAGTAGGCATTGCCGTTCGGCGTGGACGCGTTTGAATCAGGCGCCCCGTGCGCCTGATTTCATTCGTGCTCCTTGTCGCGGGCCAGTCACTCGGGCGCTTGATCCCAACGCGCGTTCAACGCGCAGGCGTGCATCAGAGGGAGAGGCGTGGCGGCCGCACGTACCGAGGTTCCGCGCGAACTCGCCGCGTGACGTCACCGCGCAACCCACTTCCAGGCCGGGCGGTCGAGCGGATCGAGGTTCGTCACGATCGTCTCGCCGACCACCTTGTCGAGTGTCAGCATCGCGCATCCGGCCTCGTCGAGCGACGCGATCAGCCGGCTCGCGTGCGAGACGACGAACACCTGCGTGTCCTCGGCCGCGCGGGCGATCAGGCGTCCCAGCGCCGGCAGCAGGTCGGGGTGGAGGCTGGTCTCCGGCTCGTTCAGGACCAGCAGCGGCGGCGGTCGCGGGGACAGCAGCGCGGCCGCCCACAGCAGGTAGCGCAGCGTCCCGTCGGAGAGTTCGACGGCCCGTAGCGGACGCAGCAGTCCATGCTGCTGCATCGTCACCTCGAAGCGGCCATCGACCGCATGCACCGCGATCCGCGAGCCGGGAAACGCGTCGTCGACGGTCCGGTCCAGTGCCTCGCGGTCGCCGATCTCGACGATCGTCTGCAACGCCGCCGCGAAGTCCGCGCCGTCGTTCGCGAGCACCGGCGTGTGCGTGCCGACCTGCGGCTGCCGTGCGGGAGCCTCCGCGTCGCTTCGAAAGTGGTCGTAGAACCGCCACGCGCGGACCGCGTCGCGGAGCACGAGCAGTTCCGGCATGCGGGAGGGGTCGGCGAGCCGCGAGACCATGCTGTCGAACGCCGACAGGCGGTCGTGGACGTTCCGCCATCGACCGTCGTCGTCGCGCGACCGCACGACCGCACCGTGACGCTCGACCAGCATCGCGGCCGGACGCGCGACCGGACCGCTCCAGACGAACTCGCCCTTGATCACCGGATCGCGCGAGAACGCGGACGCGCTGGGCGGCGGCAGTCCGAGGTCGATCGCATAGCCGAACGGGGAGCCGGCGAAGCCGAGCCCCAGGGAGACCGGCTTCTGCCGCCGCGTTCCTTCGATCGGCGCTTCGCCGGTCCGCATCGCCCGCGTGATCTGTTCGGGACCGGCCCAAAGCGTCGACGGCAGCCCACCCTCGCGCGCGATCGACGCGGTCACGCCGCCCTCCGCGGTCTCCGACAAGAGGCGGAGCGCCTTGTATATGTTGGACTTGCCGCTTCCGTTCGGCCCGGTGACGAGATTGAGCCGGCCGAGCGGAACGACGAAGTCGCGCAACGTCCGGTAATGGCGAACGGCGAGGGTCTCGAGCATCGTGGCCTTCGTGGGGGACGGATCGGATCGGACGAGCGGTTCGCGATCGTACGGCCGGCGATCGCATGAGCGACAATTCCCGCGAGCGACCGCTGCCGGGTCGCGTATCGGAGACCGCATGCCCCGTCCCATCACCTGCATCGAAGACTTGCGCGTCCTGGCCAAGCGCCGCGTGCCGCGGATGTTCTACGACTACGCCGACTCGGGCGCATGGACCGAGTCGACCTATCGCGCGAACGAGAGCGACTTCGCGAAGATCAAGCTCCGCCAGCGGGTCGCGGTCGACATGACGAATCGCACGCTCGCGTCGACGATGGTCGGGCAGAAGGTCGCGATGCCGATCGCGATCGCGCCGACCGGCCTGACCGGCATGCAGCACGCCGACGGCGAGATCAAGGCGGCGCGCGCCGCGGAGAAGGCGGGCATCCCGTTCACGCTGTCGACGATGAGCATCTGCTCGATCGAGGATGTGGCCGAGCACACGTCGACCCCGTTCTGGTTCCAGCTCTACGTGATGAAGGACCGCGACTTCATCGGCAAGCTGATCGACCGCGCGAAGGCGGCCCGCTGCAGCGCGCTGGTGCTGACGCTCGACCTGCAGATCCTCGGGCAGCGCCACAAGGACGTCGTCAACGGGTTGTCGACGCCGCCGAAGCCGACGATCGCGAACCTGATCAACCTCGCGATGAAGCCGCGCTGGTGCCTCGGCATGCTCGGGACGCGTCGCCATACGTTCCGCAACATCGTCGGCCATGCGCCGAACGTCGGCGACGTCAGCTCGCTGTCGTCGTGGACCGCCGAACAGTTCGACCCGAAGCTGTCGTGGGACGACGTGCAGTGGATCAAGGAGCGCTGGGGCGGCAAGCTGATCATCAAGGGCATCCTCGACGTCGAGGACGCCACGAAGGCCGCGCGGCTCGTCGAGCGCGGCGTCGCCGACGCGATCATCGTATCGAACCACGGCGGTCGGCAACTCGACGGCGCGATGTCGTCGATCGAGGCGTTGCCGGCCATCGTCGATGCGGTCGGCGATCGCGTCGAGATCTTCATGGACGGCGGCATCCGCTCGGGACAGGACGTCATCAAGGCGCTCGCGCTCGGCGCGAAGGGTGTCTTCATCGGCCGCGCGTTCCTGTACGGCCTCGGCGCGATGGGCGAGGCCGGCGTCACGGCGTGCCTCGACGTGCTGCGCAAGGAGCTCGACGTGACGATGGCGCTCTGCGGCCTCCGCGACGTGACCCACGTCGACGAACGCATCCTGGTGCTGGGCACGTATCCGCGCCCGAGCGATCCGGGTGCGTTCGAGGCGCTGCCGGGCGGCGTGCCGCAGAAGCGCGCGCAGCGGATGCCGGGATACGACCCGCTGTCGGCAGAGCCGGCGACGGGTTGAGTCGCTGGTTCGGTCACGGGTCGCCTCCGGCGTGGAAGGCTTGACCGAGGCGAGCCGGTCGCCCTAGTATTACTCGTCTGGTCGAGTAATACCGGAGGTGTTCGATGACGACGACGTTGACGGTCAAGGGACAGGTCACGATCCCGAAGAACATGCGCGACTTCCTCGGCCTTCGTCCCGGCGATCAGGTGGACTTCGAATTCATCGATGATGGGTCGATCCGCCTGCGCCCGGCACGGCGCGCGACCAGGAAGAATGCGGTGAAGGATCATTTCGGTCCGTTGGTCGGCATGCGAGGCCGGAACCAGAACACCGACGCGTTGATGGAGTTGTTGCGAGGCTATTCGGAAGACCAGGACGATCCCGGGTTCCGATGATCGTCGTCGATACCTGCGTCATCGTCGACGTCGTGGATGCCGATCCCGTATGGTCCGAGTGGTCGCGCCACCAGTTGAACGCATGGCTCGCGCGAGGTCCATTGGTCATCAATCCGGTGATCTTCGCCGAACTGTCGACCCGTGCCGCGACGGTCGACGAAACCGAGACGCTGGTGATTCGCGCCCGTCTCGACTTTCGCGAGCTGCCGCGCCCTGCGTTGTTCCTCGCTGCCAAGGCATGGGCCCTTTACCGTCGACGCGGCGGCAAACGGGCAGGAGTACTGAGCGACTTCTTCATCGGTGCGCACGCCGCCGTGCTCGGCGTGCCGGTCCTGACTCGCGACGAAGCGCGGTACTCCAGCTACTTCCACGGGCTTCAGCTCATCACTCCGAAACCGGAGGTGCAACGAGCCAGCGGCTCATCGGCGCTTGGTTGCAGGTCGGCGGCGGACGGCTCCCGTGCCGCGAGATGAATGAGATCGCTTGACGAGGAGATCGGACGCCAATGATCGAATGCGTTAATGGCCACTTCTACGATCGCTCGCAGAACCACGCGTGCCCTTTCTGCGACCACGGACCGGTCGACTTGAGCGACGACGGCGGGATCGACCGTCCTCGAAACTTTGAGGCTTCGCGAGCGCGGCAACGCTCAGAGGCGTTCAATCTGCGCGTCTTCATCTCATCGACGTTCGAGGATCTGCAGGAGTACCGAGCGGCGGCGTTTGCCGCAATCCAGTCCTTGGGCGCGCACAACGACGACATGATTCATTGGGCGGCCGACGAACGTTCAGCCGCAACGTTTTCCATCGATCGCATCAAGGCTTGCGACGTCGTTATCCTGATGGTGGCGCACCGGTACAGCAGCTTGCCGATCAAGGAGGGAATCAGCATCACCGAGATGGAATACGACGCGGCGCGTCGCGAGGGGATTCCCGTCCTCGCGTTTTTCATCGATGAGGATGAGCCTTGGCCACCAAAATGGATGGACGCCAGCAACGCCGACCGACTGAAGCGCTTCAAGCAAAAAGTGGAAGCGGAAGTCACTCGTAAGACGTTCCACAGTCCCGACGATCTCGCACGTCTCGTTACTCAGGCATTGGCGATGTTTATTGGGAAGCATCGCGACTACCTCGACAAGCGACGACGCTTCGAGGGCATGAGCGTGCGGGTCAGCGAGGCGCAAACCTGCAGGACGCAGCCCGACACAGTCGTGCCAATCGGCCTGTCGGAGGCTGGCCTCCCTTTGCTGCTGCGCCTGAAGCGCTCGCGCGATCTCGGACCGTCCCTGCATTCACTGGCCGAGCAAGTGGGTGTCGCCTCGTTTTCGCTGGACGCGCTGATCAGCATGTTTAGGCAGTCGCTCGAAGCAAATGCTAGGACGACGTGGGCGACCGAGCGGATCGTGCCGGTCCTCGACGGTGATGGGGGCTCGAACGAACTGTATGTGAGCCAGCTGACACTGACCCGCTTGTTCCGTTCGACGTTCGACCTCCTACTTTCCGAGGCAGGGCAGGTTGCTCCCGGCGGCGATGCAACGTACGGACGCACCGATGACGACGAGCGGACGAGAAGTGTCTGGCAGAGCGTCGACGCGCCGGTCGCGTTGCAATCCGAAGGTGGACGGAATCGATTCCTCGGCATCGATCCGGAGAGCGGCTACTGCTACTCGGTGGGCAAGGTCGATGGGCGGTGGTTGGAATGGCGATCGTTTCTGCCGGAGTCCATCCTCGACACCTTTCCAAATGCACGTTTCGTCAGCGACCATCACGCCCTTTCGAAGGGGCACTTGTCGGAGTTGCCTCGCTCGCTGCTCGACTTCTTCGTCTCGCAACACGTGGAAGACAGCCTTTTACCGCTCAAGGTCTCAATCGCCGTCTCACGGCAGGACGTGGCAGTCCTCATCGCCAGAATCGCGCATCGCTTGGCGGAAATGCACGCCTCGCACCGTCTGCACGGCGACTTGAAGCCGGCCAATATTTTGTGCTGCGGATCGGGTGTCCAACTGATCGATTCGTTCGATGTCGCGGAAGGTGACGTCTGGCCCGGATGGACGCCCAACTGGTCGTCCCCCGAACAGGTGCTCGGCGAGCCCGCCACGGCGGCATCCGACCTCTATCCGATCGGCCGCATGATCGCCCGCCTCCTCGGGGGCGAACTCGTCGGTGAGGTCCGGAAGTTCAAAGCTTCGCCCGCAGGTCGCGGAATCGCCGAGTTCGACATCTTCTACAACCCGTCCGTTTACGTATCCGAGGGTTCGGCCGTTGCAATGGGCGGGGGTCTCGCCGCCTGGCGCGGTCTCGCGCGGGACTGCTTGCGCTTCGCGCCGCGCGAGAGACCGCAGTCCGCGGCCGAACTCGCGGCGCGCATTGTCCGGTTGACGGAAGAATTCCCGCTTCGCGGCACGGTCATGATTCCGATCGCAGGCGAGTTGCATCTCGCAACCCTTGTCGACGGGACTATCGCCGTAGCGAGCGTTCTCGACGACGGCGCGCCGTCCGGCCGGCCGTCTGCCGAGTCGTCGTGGACAATGCGATAGCACAATTCGGCATCACACCGGAAGAGTTCGATTGTCCCCGCTCGCGAAGAACGCCGACGGCGACTTCCCGAACGTTCGCTTGAACATCGCCGAGAACGCGCTCTGGCTGCTGTAGCCGAGTTCGGCGGCGACGCGCGACATCGGCCAGCCGCGCGCGACGAGCGGGGCGGCGTGCGCGAGGCGGACGCGTTGGCGCCACGCGGCGAAGGTCGTGTCGAGGTCGTCGGCGAAGAGCCGCGCGAGCGTCCGGCCGCTCGCACCGACCAGCGGCGCCCATTCGTCGAGCGTGCGCGTCGACGCCGGGTCCGCGATCAGCGCGTGGCAGAGCGCCGCGAGCCGCTTGTCGTTCGGCATCGCGACGCCGACGCGGAGCGTCTTCGCGATCCGCATCTCGTCGAGGATCAGATCGCTCACGAGCCGCTCGCGGCGCAGGTCCGCTTCGGTCTCCGCCGTGCCGAGCTCGGCGATCAGTTCGCGGAGCAGGAACGACACCTCGATGACGCGGCACGCATCGGTCGGCAGCGTGCTCGCGGCCGGCAACACGTACAGCGAGCGCATGTGGGCGGCCTCGAGGATCGCGACCGAATGCACGATGCCGCTCGGGATCCAGATCGCCCGCGACGGCGGGACCACCCACGACGCGTCGGCGGTCGAGACGCGCAATACGCCGGCCGCGGTGTAGAGGAACTGGTGGACGCGATGGTCGTGCGCCGGCAGCGTCACGTCGTGGTCGAGGTCGCGCGCCACCAGCCGCACCGGACGGGCGGCGCTCGGTTCGTATCCCGGAATGTCGATCCGCTGGTGTTTCAGGACACGCGGCATGCGCTCATCGCCGTGGTGGCGCGAAGTCGATAAAGAATGTCGTCCTATCGTAAGCCCGCCGCGAGTCGATTGCCTACGATGCTGGCCTTGTCTCGCATCCGGATCGACGATGACCGCCTCCGCCCGCCCCCTGTTCGAACCGTCGACGCCGTCCGCCACGCTCACGGGATCGGTCGTCGCCACGGCTGACCCGACCGGTCCTTCGACCGTCGAGACCCGTACCGTCGCGAACGAAGGTACCGCGTTCCGCGTGCTCGGCTTCCTCAGCTTCTCGCACTTCCTGAACGACCTGA
>CAXTDA010000151.1:0-8386 GCA_964242935.1 uncultured Burkholderiaceae bacterium
GCCTGATCGTCGCCGCGTCCGCCGCCCGCGGCGACGATCAGGCCGCACTGGCCGACCTGAACCGCGCCTGCGAGCTCGAGCCGACGTCGGCCGCGTTCCTCGCGCAGCGCGGCGCCATCCAGCAGGCGCTGAAGCGTCCGGCGGAGGCACGCAAGGACTTCGACCAGGCGCTGGAGCTCGACCCGGCGCAGGTCGACGCCCGCTTCCGCCGCGCCGCGCTGCGTCTCGCCGCGAAGGACCACGACGGTGCGAAGGCCGACCTCGACGCATTGGACACGACGCTCGCGCCGCAGGCCGAGATGCGCCTGTCGATGTCGCGGCTGTACCTCGGTCTCGACCGGCCCGCGCAGGCGCTCGCGCAGCTGAACCAGTGGCTGCCCGCCCATCCGAACGAGATCAGGCGCGGCACCGCGCTCAACGAGCGTTGCTGGGCCCGCGCGATGCTGGGCGTCGAGCTCGACAAGGCGCTCGACGACTGCGACGACGCCATCGACAGCGACTCGAAGAACGCGGCGTATCTGGACAGCCGGGGGTGGGTCTATCTGCGGATGGGGAAGTACCAGAAGGCGGTGGCCGACTTCGATCGGAGCATCGAGAATCGGCCGGCGAATGCGTCTGCGCTGTATGGGCGAGGATTGGCGAGGACGCGGCTCGGGGACGCGGCGCAGGGGAGCGTCGATCTCGCGGCTGCGCGGAAGGTGCAGGCCGATATCGAGGCCAGGTTGACGCGGGTTGGCTTGGTGGCGGAGGCGCCGGCGAAGCCGTGAGAAGTACTGGAGCGCTAAATTTCGGCTAGCCCGTGAGGATCAGCGTGTCGACCGCTTTCAATCCAGAAGCGATGTTCGATGCTTGTGTCGAGTGACGGCTTTGCAGCGGTTGCGGCCGGTGACCTTCTGCAGGCGTACGCACGCTGAGCGGCGATGGGCCATCGATCGCTGAGAGGGCCCGAATGGTGGCTACGTGAGGTGCAGCCGCCGTAGGAAACGCATAAGGCGTTTCATGGTAGGTAGGTGACCGCTTGGTTCCAGCTTCATCGCGCAGTACCGACCCGAAGCGGACGTGTGCGCTATTCGACAAAGAAGTGGCCGCCTTCAAGCGACTTTGGCGTGATAAACGAGCAGGAGCCAGTCGAAATTGCTAGGCGTTTTTGACCCACTTCACCAGGGATTTCTCAAACGGCCTGACAACGGACTGTCTATTTATAAAATACTTTCGCTCGTCTTTGGCCAGTCCTGCGGCGGCGTATAGCATCGCTCGTTGCTGCCAAGGGTCCATCGCCGGGAAATCCTCCTTTAACTCACGAACCCAGTCAAAAGCGCCGTTCATTCGAGCGGCCAGAATTACCTCGCGCCTCACAAAGGCATCGGAACATTGAAAGAGCTTGCGCAGCCTTGAGAAGTGATTAATATACTCGTTCCTCGTAAAGAGGCTTAAGATGAGAAGGCGAAAGTACTCACTATTTTTTACCTCCCTTGAGCGAAGTAGCTTTAGCAGCCTTGAACCGACACGCTTCCACTCCTTTGGCGGTATTGCCTGGACGGATGCAAGATAAAAGCAGATGTTAGCAAAGCAAGGTCCAAGGGCCTCAAGATACTCAAGCGAAACCTCGACCGCGCCCGGGTGGCCGATTTGCGCCAACCTACGATAGAACCATCGCAGGCGGATATAATCTACTGGGTCGGCTGCAATATACTCTTCGATCACTCCGCGTATAGCGCCCGGGGATATAGCAGCCCAGTCGGCTGCTGACACCTGCGAAAACGAGATTGTCCTGTATGGATCGCCACCGGAGTACTTCCGGATCAGCGCCAAAAGAGATTTTTCGTCGGGGTTGATCGGGCGGTCCTCGATCATTCGAGTGCAGAGAATCCTAAAATCACTGGACGCGTATAACTTTGTTTTGTGGCGTTGAAGCGTCAGTCTCTGCTGCTTGTCTAGAACAGTGGCGACCGTTAAAAGAGCCGTCTTTGTCTCCCGTTCTGACTTGCAAAAGACTATGATGTCATCCGCATATCTAATGAACTTGATTCCAGCTGCCAGTAGGCTATTGTCGACTGGAATCAAAGTGGCTTCTGCGATCAAGTGAGTGGGATGCGGTCCGACCGGCACGCCCCGAGAAACACCTGCAGTTGTTGATTCAAGTAAATTAATAATCCACTTGACAGCCTGATTCGGAAGACCCGCCGAGATTAGCTGGTTTTCCACGGTGTGATGATAGACCTGATTGTAGAAGTCAGCGATATCACAGTAGAGGATGTGTGAGTGCTTCGTTGCATGGCTCGCTGCCGTAGTCCAGAAGCTGTTCCACGCGGTTCGGCCGCTGTAGAGACCATCAGTGAGTGTCGGACTGAATCGGTTAACTAAAGACTTTGGTGGCCGGCAAACGAAGCGCTTCGATTTGTTCGCCAAATTGAAAGACTAGTGCGGACAGGATGATCGAGTCCTGCGGATCAAGTTGAGTTGCCTGCCGGTACGAGACCTCATCTTTTGGGACAATAAAGCGACGACAGCTCCCAGGCGCGAACGCCCCAAGATCGGACCCAGCAAGTTGGCCCACAAAATGCGCTTTTTCCAAAACGACCGCATCAATTCCAAGTACTTTAGGAAAGAGATCGCCATCTGAATGGGCTTTGACGGAGTCGACCGCCCATTCAAGCGAGGCTGCAACTAGCGTCATGTTCGGATGCCTGGAAATTTTGGACGTCCTATGTTGAACCTACGCGGCCACTGGGGTGTCGCGGCTCGCGCAAACTGGAGAAAATTTTGTTGCCGCCTGTTGCCGCTCGTGAGCGTAAAAATAAGACGGTACTGCAAACCTCCGAGCATGCCGTTGATCTGGAGATCTCGAACGCCAAGCGGCGCCCCCGCTAGGCCGATGGAGACGCTCTTAACCGGCTGCTTCTGTCCGAAGCCGTGGGTCGCGCCATTGCCTCCAAAGCCGACGTCCGGCGCCAGGCGTTAACCCTCCCTGTAGGCCACGAGCAGTTGCGCTCCGACGGCACGGAAGCGCAGCCTGTACGGCCCTCAACTCGATGGGAGACCATCATGGTAACCGCCGGCAATACCACTCATCGCGATCCGTGGAACAAGGGTGGGATTGTTGGGCAGAAAGCGCCCTTCAAGGCGAAAGACATCTGGGCGCTGTGGGTGCGCCGCCAGATGGAGTGTCGAGTGCGTGAACTCGCGCTCTTCAACCTAGGTATCGACAGCAAGCTGCGTGGATGCGACCTCGTCGCCCTCAACGTTCGAGACGTGTGCCATAAAGATCAGGTGGCGACACGCGCCATCGTCATGCAACACACGACGCAGCGCCCGGTGCAGTTCGAGATCACGTAAGCCACCCGGGACGCTTTGCAGGCCTGGATCGAACAGGCCGGGCTGAAGCCGGAGGACTTCCTCTCTTCCTCAGCCGGCTCCACGGGTCACCTCACCTTGGAACCCGACAGTACGTCCGGATCCTCGGACACTGGGTGGACGAACTCGGCCTCGACCGCGCTGACTTCGGGATGCACTCGATGCAGGCACCAAGGCGACGCTGATCTACCGGCGCACGAAGAACCTGCGTGCCGTCCAACTGCTGCTCGGACATTTCAGCCGGAGTCGAACGTGCGATGCCTTAGCAACGAGGTCGATAGCGCGCTTGAGATTTCCGAGCAGACGGAGATCTGAGGTCGTTAGTCGTCCCCCGACAACATGTTGGGGCGGCCCTCAAAATGGCTCCTATAGGGAGGGGGGGCCGCACAGGGGCCAAGCCAGGAGCAGACGTCTAGAGCGCAGGTATCCTCAACAGATCTATCAGCAACGGAGACTTACAGTATTATCTCGAAGACAAGCGAGTTGTGGCAGTCCCTGCCTGTCAACTTTACAGTTTTTGATGGAGCTTGACTGTTTAATTCGGTGGAAGCGGGTGCGGATTGCATACGAATTGTTGCTGTGCTCTTTAGCAGAATAATATCCACATGTCAGATAAACGACAGCTAAGTGATGTGTTCAAGACAGTCGGCCTCCCGTATTACACTTATGTCAAGCCACCATATTACGGAGAGGTCCGTGCGGATATCACTCAACCTGGAAAGCATTTACTTATTGAAGGACCCTCGGGGATCGGAAAGACCTGCGTAGCTTTCAAGGTTTTTGAAGAACTCCGATTTGAGCAAGGTATACACTTTATTTACGTTAGCTGCCGTGATGCAGATGCTACAAAGACCATTGATGACTTCTTCTATAAGACCAGTATTCAAGAAGTAATCACGGCGAGGATTCTTGTAATAGACGATTTTCACCTCCTTCCCGCAGCGCGACGCGCAGAAATCGGCTCGCTTCTTAAGCGTCTTAGCGACCGTGCATTCGAAACGGCAAATCCTCCAAAGGTCATACTTATAGGTATTCCGACTACTGGCGTTTCACTTCTTTCGGATGCGTATGACTTGGGACCTCGCCTTGGGACATATATATTAAAGCGCGTCTCTGATCTTGAGATTGACAAGGTCATTGCAGGGGGAGAAACAGCACTGCAAGTCCTCTTCGAGGATCGGGAAGTGTTGCTATCTGAGAGTGCAGGCAATTTTTGGTTGGCGCAATATATCTGCAACAAAGTCTGCGCTTCACAAGAAGTCTTCGAGACACAAGATGAAATCAAGATTATTACTTTTGATCTCCTCGGGATTCGGGGACGTCTAATGAGTGAGCTTTCTCAAAGATACATGTCTGTTGCAAAAACCTTCGCAAAAGGAAAAAAATGGCGCCCAGGTGGGAATAAGCCGTATTTAGAAGTCTTGCTTGCACTATGTAAATTACCTGATTCTGTTGTTAGCTTTGACAAGCTTTTGTTTGTTATCCCTGAAAAGCGGAAGCCTGGCATCAAGGCTGTGCGTAATCGAATCGCTGAAGTGATACATGATTCTACTAAAGGGGTCGACCTCAGAAAGCAAATTGCTTTTGATCCCGATGCGGGGTTCTCAATCGAGGACCCGCTATATAGGTATTTTTTGACCAATCTTGATCCCAAGCGATTATTTGAAGAACTTGGTGTTGAAGACGCGGCAATCCAGCAGTCAAATCTCTATACCTATGACATAGGCTTTTCGTTTGCGGGCGAGGTGCGCAAAATCATTGAAATTGTTAATGCAGAACTTAAAAAGGAAGACGTTGTAACGTTCTATGACTTCGACCAGCAGGCTGTTTTGTTGGCTCTTGACTTAGAGCATGCGCTCGGTCGGATCTACGCCGAATCCTGTCGGTTTTATCTAGTCTTCTTAAATAAAGATTACCGTGAGAAAGTGTGGACGCGATATGAGAAGGATGTAATGACCCGTCCCGGCCGGAGAGATCACATAATTCCCGTTGTCCTTGACGAGGATGGGGCTGGCGGAACTGTAGGAATCTCAAAGTCGGTAGGGCGGATTGACCTTCGTGATCTTTGGGGCGAGATCATCAAGACCGGAACGATTTCGCAAGACGTAACTAATGCCATCCGGAATCGCTGCGTCCTCCCCTTACTTGAGAAGTTAGATGCGTCGGAAGTCGTTTGAATTGTTGGCTACCCTCGGTTCACATTGGGTTACATCAATCTGGAATATTGTCGCGACCGTAGTCGCCAACTGGCCTTTGAGCGTCTGCTGCGGGTCGAAAGCGCCAGTTTGCATCGTTTAGACAGCGGATTTCTCTCAAGAAAGTCGCGGCGTTCTGAGCTCGGTTCTCGACCTGACGGCTGTAGAGTCTGGTTTCGAGTGTTGAGCGGCCAACCGCTCGCCGAACTCGTTGATGACTTCTTCGCGTAGGACGCGGCCGTTCGGCCGGCCAGGGCCGAATGTCTCCGACCGTCTGAAGCAGTCATTCAGAGAGCGACCGCAACCGTCTGCCTTGCCGTACGCAGACATAAATCCTGATCCCAACGCGAAGCGCTCAAAAGCAAGCGCCACCCGTCGAACTTAGCCGGGATAATCTGGTATCAACCCCGACGCCACCAACAGCGGCGCCACGCGTAGCAACAGCCCGGGGTTCAACTGCTCCGGATCCCTCGGCACCAGGTCGTAATGGCAAAGAGTTCCGATGAACTCGCCCTGGGCCGACGTTAGCGGCAATCCGCAATAGGCCCGAACGACCTCGCGCGCCACGTGCTCCGTGATGCGAGCGTCCTCCATTGCATCCGCCGTGACGAATGCCACGTCGCGGTCCCGCACATAGCTGCAATACGTCGCCGTCTCCGGGACTTCCCCCGCGGAGAGGTCGCCCAGGTTCTCGCGGTCGACGTAGACCACCGACGCCGACTTGCCGCCCTTGAAACGGAAGATCGCGATGAAGCGGTAGTCAGTCCGCCGCAACAGCGAATACAGCGCCGCGCGGATGCCGTCCGACGCGAGCAGGTTCGAGAAGACCCTGAACGCCACCTCGGTCTGGTCGATCTGAGCCGACGTCCAGAGGCGCGGCGCATTCGACCGGTCGGTGGATCGAGGTCGAGCCGATTGCAACGCCTCGGCGAGCTGCTGTTCCTGCGTTGCCATGCGAGTCCCGTGCGGCGGCGGTCGATCGCGGATCTTACCGTCCCGCCCTCCGCCACGATCCGGCTCGGGCGGTCGATGCCGGAAGCCACAATGCCGGTGGTGTCGCGAAATATTGGGCGACGATGCGGCGAAAGGTTGGCTCAGCCTTTGACGGCAGAGCCCCGATCTTGCGGGACAACGACTCGTTGATGCGGCTGCCCCTCTTGCGAACCGATGGATGACGTCGCTTGCCGGCGATCGATATCTACGGGGCGCCTTCATCTGCCTGAAGCTGATCCCGCCTCGCGGCACGAAGCCATTCGGGAAGTGCGACCACCGCGCACGTTGCCGGCGTATTCAAAGGCGTCGACGACGTTCCCTCGTTGCTCCACGGACAGCGATGCGAGGAAAATTTTCTCAAGCGGATTCCTTTCTCGACCGTCGGCGCGCCCGGCGTCCCCTGGCCTCGGCGACCGCCAGCTCCGGCGCCGTCAGCACGTACCGATCGCTGCCTGCCAGACGCTCGACGACCAGATCGATGAAGGCCCGGGCGCGCGCGGGTTGCGCCGTGCGGCTGCCGTAGTAGATGAACAGGCCGAGGTGATCCGCGACGTGCGCTGTGAGGAGCGGGATCAGTCGGCCGGCGCGGATGTCAGCGGCCGCGGTGACGCCGGTCAGCACGCCGATCACGGTTCCCGCGAGGACGGCCGCGATCTCGAGTTCCTCGTCGTTCGTGCACAAGACGGGGACGACGTCGTGCGCGACGATCTCGTTCCCGACCTTGACGTGCCACGGCACGACCTTGCCGGTGGCCGGATGGCGAAAGACACTGCAGCGATGCGCCGACAGTTTGTCGAGCGTTGCGGGCGCGCCGTGGCGCCGCACGTACGCGGGCGCCGCGCAGAGGATCAACTGCAGCGGCAGCAGGCGGCGCGCGATCACGCCTTCGGACGCGGTCGATCCGATGCGAAAGCCGACGTCGACCCGGTCCTCGACCCAGTTGCCGATCCGGTCGTCGAGTTGCACGTCGGGCCGGACGTCGGGATACAGCCGGCAGAATTCTTCGAGGATCGGCCATAGCAACGGCAGGAACGTCGAGCGCGGCCCGACGATGCGAAGCGGCCCCGCGATATCCTCGGTCGTACGGCGCACGATCTGCAATGCGCGCTGCAGTCCGGCCAGCGGCGGTCGCGCCGCCTCGAGGAATTCGCGGCCGGCTTCGGTGAGCGCCATGTGGCGCGTGCTGCGGTGGAACAGGCGGACGCCGAGTTGCGCCAGGGCCTGGCTCGCGGCCTGCGGCGAGATGCCTTGGGCCTCGGCGGCGCGTCTGAGGCTGCCGAGTTCCGCGGTGCGCGCGAAGGTCGCGATCGAGCGGAGTTCGTTGATGGGCATGCCGCATTATCAAGTGCGACTTGTCGATGCAACAAGCCGGCAGGCCCTAGTCGACGGTTCGTGCCGCGCCTAAAGTCGCGGCGGCGCACCCGTGACTCCGCACCCGTGACTCGTTTCGTCGCGCCGCGCGTGGAACCGATGCGTGCGTTCGCTTTCATATGCGTCGACATCCGCTCCACGCTCCTGTTCCCCGCCGACGGCCGGCCCGGCGCTCCGCATCCATCGAACCATCGAAGCCATGAAGACCGAAGACGACCTCACCTTGAACCGCCGCAACTTCCTGCTCGCCGGCGCTGCGTCGGCCGCGACGGTCGCGCTTCCGATCGGCGACGCATCCGCGCAGACGCCGCCGCCGGCCGGTGCGGTCGCGGACGGTACCGCCCGGACCGTGCCGATGGCGACGGTCTCCTTCGACGTCAACGGACAGCGCCGGACGCTCGAAGTCGACACGCGGACGACGCTGCTCGACGCGTTGCGCGAGCACCTGCACCTGACCGGCACGAAGAAGGGCT
>CAXTDA010000152.1:0-5907 GCA_964242935.1 uncultured Burkholderiaceae bacterium
CGCGTGATGCGGCGCGCGAGCACCGACGACAGCAGTGCGCCGGCGCCGCCGACCATGTGCGCCGCCCCGAGCTCGCCGGCCGAGAGGCCGAGCTCGCGCGTCGCGTAGAGGGTCTGCAACGCGTTCCAGCCCTGGAAGACGAGGAACCACGACGTCGACACGAGCGTCAGCGGCCGCAGCACCGGATGGTGGAGCACCAGTGCGAGCCCCTCGCGGATCTCGGCCCCGATGCGCGCGTCCTTTGCCACGACGGGTCGCGGCTCGACGTGCCGCATCCGCGTCAGAAAGACGAGCGACGCGACGAAGCTCGCGCAGTCGAACAGGATCGCCGCCGGTGCGCCGAGCGACTGGATCAGCAGGCCGGCAAGCCCGGGCCCGGTCAGCCGCGCGGTCGACTCGGCACCGATGAAGAGGCTGTTCGCCTCGATCAGGCGGTTGCGCCCCGCGATCTGCGTCAGGTAGACCTGGGCGGCGCTGCCCGCGACGACGAACACGGTCCCGAGCAAGAATCCGACGACATACAGCAACGGCATCGACAGCCACCCGACGAACGCGGCGACCGGGACCGCGAGGAGCGCGAGGCAGAGCAGCGCTTCGCAGGCGAGCAGGATCGGGCGCTTGCGGACCCGGTCGATCAGCACGCCCGCGTGGAGCGAGAAGAGCGAGAACGGCAGCGCCTCGAGGGCGACCAGCGTACCCATCTGCGCCGGCGTCGCGTCGAGCAGCAGCACGGCCGAGAGCGGCAGCGCGAGCATCGTGATCTGGCCGCCGAAGCTCGTCACGGTCGACGACAGCCACATCAGCCGGAAGTCGCGATGCGCGAGCAACCCCGCACGCCATGAAGCGCGCAGGGCCTGCAGCCGCCATCCGCCTTTGCCGTCCATCGCGTCGTCCCGAGGCGGCCGGCGCGCGCCGTTCGAGGCGCACGACCGTGCCGCTATACTTTTCGTCGTCCTGCCGACGACGCGCCGTTCGAGCCGCGCGTCGGACCCTCCTCACTGCATCCTCGCGAGCCCGTCGAATCGCCGGGGACGCGCACGCCATGCCCGATCCGAAGACGCACGGCGGACTGATCATCAAGGGGATCACCAACAGCGGCGCCGGATTCCGCCCGAGCGACTGGGCCGAACGGCTCTGCGGCGTCCTCGCGGTCTACCGGCCCGGCCGCGTGGCGACGCGTGGCCCCGTCTTCGGTTACTCCCCCTATGCCGAACCGACGATGATCGCCGGCGTGGTCTGCGTCGTCGTCGACCCGCGTCTACGCGACCTCGAGGTGCGCGCCTGGGACTTCATCGTCGGCTTCGCGCGCGACAACGACCTCGTCACGATGAATGCCGCCGACCTCGTCGCCGTCCCGGCGATCCCCGACATTCCGCCGGCGGCCGGCTGAACCGGCAATAAAAAAAGGCGCACGGTGGGTGCGCCTTTTCTGCTCCGGGCCGACCCGGACGGGACGACTCAGGCGGCGCCGAGCGCTTTCACGGCTGCTGCGAGACGGCTCTTGTGTCGTGCTGCCTTGTTCTTGTGGATGATCTTCTTGTCGGCGATGCGATCGATGATGCCGGTCGACTTGCGATACTGCTCGGTCGCGGCGGCCGGATCGCCGGCGGCGATCGCCTTGCGGACCGCCTTGATGGACGTGCGCAGTGCCGAACGAAGGCTCGAGTTGTGGGCGTTCTGGGCGGCGCTCTGATGGGCGCGCTTCTTTGCTTGTGCTGAATTGGCCATGGGACCTGATGGTGCGGCAGCCTCGAAAGACGACGGACGCCAGCGAAAAATGGGACTTGCGAACTCGACGAAGCCCGGCATTCTAGCGGCGCCTGCATCGTTCCGCAAGCGCCGCGTTCGAGCCGCCCGATTCACGCCCCTATAATCGGCCGATGAACCTGCTTCGCGTGCTGGCCACCGTCAGCGGGATGACGATGGTTTCGCGCGTGACCGGGCTGGTTCGCGAGAACCTGATGGCCCGCATCTTCGGCGCCAGCGTCGCGACCGACGCGTTCTTCGTCGCGTTCCGGATTCCCAACCTGTTGCGCCGGCTCTTCGCCGAAGGGGCGTTCTCGCAGGCCTTCGTGCCGATCCTCGGCGAGTTCAAGGCGCGGCGGCCGCCCGAGGAGACGCGGGCGTTGATCGATCACGTCGCGACGGTGCTCACCTGGGTGCTGCTCGCGGTGACCGTCGCCGGCATCGTCGGGACGCCGGCCGTCGTGTGGCTGCTCGCGGGCGGCCTGAAATCGGACCGCTGCGCGTTGCCCGGCGCCGCCGCGGTAGGCGAGGACGGCTTCGACCTGGCGATCCTGCTGACGCGGATCATGTTCCCGTACATCGCGCTGATCGGCCTCGTCGCCGGCGCATCGGCGATCCTGAATACCTGGCGACGCTTCGCGGTACCCGCGTTCACGCCGGTCCTGCTGAACCTGTCGTTCATCGCTTGCTCGCTGTTCGTCGCGCCGCACGTCGACCCGCCGGTGCTGGCGTTGGCGATCGCGGTCGTCGTCGGCGGCATCGCCCAGCTCGCGTTCCAGGTCCCGGCGCTGATCCGCGTCGGGATGCTGCCGCGGATCCGCCTCGACGTCCGTGCCGCGCTCGCCGATCCCGGCGTGCGGCGCGTCCTGCGTCAGATGGTCCCGGCGACGTTCGCGGTCTCGATCGCGCAGATCAGCCTCATCATCAACACCAACATCGCGTCGCGCCTCGCGTGCGGCAGCGTGTCGTGGATCACGTATGCCGACCGCCTGATGGAGTTCCCGACCGCGCTGCTCGGCGTCGCGCTCGGCACCGTCCTGTTGCCGAGCCTGTCGCTCGCGAACGCGGCCGGAAAGCCCGACGAAGTCTCGGAACTGCTCGACTGGGGCATGCGTCTCAGCTTCCTGCTCGCGTTGCCGTCGTCGCTCGGGCTCTGGCTGCTCGCCGAACCGCTGACCGCGACGCTGTTCCACTACGGCAAGTTCACGGCACTCGACGTGACGGCGACGCAGCATGCGGTCACTGCCTATGGCGTCGGACTGATCGGCCTGATCCTCGTGAAGATCCTCGCTCCCGGCTTCTATGCCCGTCAGGACATCCGTACCCCGGTGAAGATCGGCGTCGTCGTGCTGATCGGCACGCAGTTGATGAACCTGGTGTTCGTGCCGCTGTTCGCGCATGCCGGGCTCGCGCTCGCGATCGGACTCGGCGCGTGCCTGAACGCCGCGCTGCTGTTCGCCGGCCTCCGGCGCCGCGGCGTCTACCATCCGAAGGCGGGATGGGCCGCGTTCGCGCTCCGCCTCGCGCTCGCGCTCGCGGCGCTCGGCGTCTTCCTCGCCTGGAGTGAAGCGCGGTTCGACTGGATCGGATTGCGGTCGGCGCCCGCCGAGCGCATCGTCGCGCTGGCGGCGATCATCGCGGGCGGTGCCTCGATCTACTTCGCCGCGCTGTTCATCGGCGGGATGCGCCCCCGCCACTTCCGCCGCACCTGACCCTGAACGGACCTCATTCCAGACCATCCCCTCATGACCCCGCTCGAATATTTCGCCACGCTGGTCTCGCAACCCGATGACGGCGAGGACATTCCGCTGACCGAGGCCGCGCTCGCGATCGGACAGGACGTCGACCCGCGCCTCGACCTCGTGACCGCGCAATCCGCCATCGATCGACTCGCCGCGACGCTGAAGGCGCGGTTGCCGGCCGATGCCGGGCAGGTCCACAAGCTGCGCCTGCTCAACCGCTACTTCTTCCACGAGCTCGGCTTCGCCGGCAACGCGAACGACTACTACGACCCGGCCAACAGCTATCTGTCCAAGGTGCTCGAGCGTCGCCGCGGCATCCCGATCTCGCTCGGCGTGCTGCTGATGGAGATCGGCCAGCAGGTCGGGCTGCCGTTGCGCGGCGTGTCGTTCCCCGGCCACTTCCTTGTCAAGCTGAAGGTGCGGGCGGGCGACCTCTACCTCGACCCGATGACCGGCGAGTCGCTGTCGCGCGAACAGCTCGAGGAGCGCCTGTCGGAGTTCTTCGAATCGGCGCGCGGTGCGGGGCAGGCCGGCGCGGGAGCGGCTCCGGTCGATCCGGCCGTCTTCGAGCTCGCGCTCGGGCAGGCGATCCGCGAGGCGTCGTCGCGGGAGATCCTGGCGCGGATGCTGCGCAACCTGAAGGGCATCTATCACGGGCGGAACGACTACCCGCATCTGCTCGAAGTCCAGAACCGGCTGGTCGTGCTGCTTCCCGACCAGCACGAGGAGCGGCGCGACCGCGGGCTGGTCTACGCGCAGCTCGAATGCCCGCGGGCGGCGGTCGACGACCTGACGGCCTTCCTGGAACGGGTCCCCGACGCGCCGGAGGCGGACGAGATCCGACGGACGGTCGATGTGCTGCGCAGTGCGTCGGGGCGGTTGAATTGATCGCGGGGTCGCGGCCTTCGCCGGTGATACGTCACTGGATCCCCGCGTTCGCGGGGATGACCTGTTGCGGCGCGCCGCAACAGGTCACTTGGGGGCCATGCGGATCGCGCCGTCGAGGCGGATCGTCTCGCCGTTGATCATCTCGTTCGTGACGATCTGGTGGACCAGCTTCGCGTAGTCGGCCGGGGTGCCGAGCCGCGACGGGAACGGGATGCTGGCGGCGAGCGCGTCCTGCACGTCCTGCGGCATGCTTTCCATCATCGGCGTGCGGAAGATGCCGGGCGCGATCGTCACGCAACGGATGCCGTTCCGCGCCAGGTCGCGGGCGATCGGCAACGTCATCCCGACCAGGCCGCCCTTCGATGCCGAATACGCGGCCTGGCCGATCTGACCGTCGTAGGCCGCGACCGACGCGGTGTTGATCAGGACGCCGCGCTCGCCGGTCTCCTCGGGGTCGTTCTTCGCCATCGCCTCGGCCGCCAGACGGATCATGTTGAACGAGCCGACCAGGTTGACCATGATCGTCCGGGTGAACGTGCCGAGCGGATGCGCCCCGTCGCGTCCGACCGTCTTCACCGCCGGCGCGATCCCGGCGCAGTTGACGAGGCCCATCAGCTTGCCGGCGCCGACGGCCGCGGCGACCGCGGCCTGACCGTCGGCCTCGCTCGCGACGTCGCACTGGACGAACTGCTGGCCGAGTTCGTCGGCGACCTGCCGGCCGAGGTCGGTCTGCACGTCGGCGATCACGACCTTGGCCCCGTGGTCGGTCAGCATGCGGACCGTGCCGGCGCCGAGTCCGGAGGCGCCGCCGGTGACGATGAATACCTTTCCTTCGATGTTCATGGCTTGTCCTGAAGAGAGGGATTCGTGCCGGTGGGACGCGCTACATTGCCGGTCGCGACCCGCTGCTGCGGACCGAGGCCCGGCCCCGCAAGGCCGGCGATTCTAGCGCAGCGGGTCGAACGATCAGCGTTTCCGGCGGATGCCGGCAGGAGGATTCCATGCGCATCGAACCGATCGCCGCGATCGGGCGCCCGGCACCGGACGAGGTCTTCAACCAAGTCCCGCCGCTCGCCGACGCCGACTTCTATGCGAGCGACGCGGCGCTCCGCGACGCGGTGGCACGCGAAGGGGCGATCGACGGCGCCGCGGCCCTGCATCGCATCGGCACCGAACTGGGGGACCCGGGCAACGCCGACCTCGCGCGCGAGGCGAACCGTCATCCGCCGGCGTGGCAGAGCTTCGACGCGCAGGGCCGTCGTGTCGACCGCATCGACTTCCACCCCGCGTGGCATGCGCTGATGAAAGGCATCGTCGCGCGGGGCTTCCACGCGAGCCCATGGGAACCGCGCGTCGACGACGACGCTCGACCGTCGCGGGCCCACACGATTCGCGCGGCCGGCTACCTGATGCAGGGACGCGTCGAGCACGGGACGCTGTGTCCGACCACGATGACGTACGGCGCCGGGGCCGCGCTTCGCCGCGACGCTTGGGCGGCACGCACGTGGATGCCGCGCATCGTGTCGCGCGA
>CAXTDA010000152.1:6007-8376 GCA_964242935.1 uncultured Burkholderiaceae bacterium
TTCGCCGCGACGCTTGGGCGGCACGCACGTGGATGCCGCGCATCGTGTCGCGCGATTACGACCCGCGCGACCTGCCGCTCGAACGCAAGCGCGGTGCGCTGATCGGCATGGGCATGACCGAGAAGCAGGGCGGCTCGGACGTCCGCATGAACACGACGCGCGCGGTTCGCAGCGTCGACGGCGACCATCGGCTGACCGGCCACAAGTGGTTCTGGTCGGCGCCGCAATGCGACGCGCACCTGGTGCTCGCGCAGGCCGTGGACGGCGCCGGTGCGGAGGAGGGTCTGACCTGCTTCGTCGTGCCGCGCTACGCGCCCGACGGGGCGAAGAACGGCGTCCGCGTGCAGCGTCTGAAGGACAAGGTCGGCAACCGTTCGAACGCGTCGTCGGAAGTGGAGTTCGTCGACGCGTGGGGCCGTCGGCTCGGCGAGGTCGGCCGCGGCATCCCGACCATCCTCGAGATGGGGACGTACACGCGGCTCGACTGCGTGATCGGCTCGGCCGGCATGATGCGCGAGGCCGTGGTCCAGGCCATCCACCATGCGCGCCATCGCTCGGTGTTCGGCGCCGCGCTGGTCGCGCAGCCGCTGATGGCGAGCGTCCTCGCCGACCTCGTGCTCGAGTCCGAGGCGGCGACCGCGCTCGCGGTGCGGCTCGCGCGCGCCTTCGATGCGGAGGACGACGAGGCCGAGACGCTGTTTCGTCGCGTGATGACGTCGGCTTCGAAGTACTGGGTCTGCAAGCGCGGCCCGGAGCTCGCGGCCGAGGCGATGGAGGTGCTCGGCGGCAACGGCTACGTCGAGGAAGGGCCGCTCGCGCGGGTTTACCGCGAGATGCCGGTCAACTCGATCTGGGAGGGGTCGGGAAACGTCATGTGTCTCGACGTGCTGCGCGCGTTCGGGCGCTCGCGGCGCACCGCCGCGGTCGTGCTCGAGGCGTTGGCGCCGCAGCGCGGCCGGCAGCCGGCGTTCGACCGCGCGTTCGAGGACTTCGCACGCACGGCAGGCGCCGCGACGATCGACGAAGCGACGGCTCGCGGCTTCGCGCGACGGCTCGTGACGCTGGTGCAGGCGTCGCTGCTGCTGCAGGGCGGATCGACCGCGGTCGCCGAAGCGTTCTGCGAGACGCGCCTCGACCGCGAGGGCTGGGGCGCCACCTACGGCGAGGAAACCGGCCGCTTCGACACGAAGGCGATCGTCGACCGCGCATGGGCCGGGTGAGCAGTCGGTGTTCCGCTGAATCGACGGCGCGAAGCGTCGGTCGGCCGAAGCGCCGCGGCATCATGCGGGTCGGCCGCAACGACCATCACCAGGAGACGACCATGACCACCGACACCGCCATCGGACTCGACGAACCGGGCGACAACAAGCAGTCCGGCATCGAGGACGAGGACCGCTCGCGCGAGACGCACGACGGCGAGGAGAGCGTGCTGAACGACGAGCCGCGACCCGACCTCACGCGCGAGGACATCGAGCAGGGCAACGACCTGAACACGTCGGCCGACCAGCTCGCGCGCGCGCCGAAGACGAATCGCATCGACCCGGCGATCGACCTCGGCAAGTAGCGCTTTGCGGCGGCCGCGGACGACGAGGGCCTGGTCGTCTAGAGCAGCGGCACCATCAGCAGCGCGACGATGTTCATGATCTTGATCAGCGGGTTCACCGCAGGACCGGCGGTGTCCTTGTAGGGGTCGCCGACCGTGTCGCCGGTGACCGCCGCCTTGTGCGCCTCGGACCCCTTGCCGCCGAAGTTGCCTTCCTCGATGTACTTCTTCGCGTTGTCCCACGCGCCGCCGCCGGTGCACATCGAGATCGCGACGAAGAGCCCCGTGACGATCGTGCCCATCAGCATGCCGCCGATCGCCTGGCGCGCCGCGTCCGGGCCGATCAGCACGCGCATCACCAGGGCCAGCACGATCGGCGTGACGAGCGGCAGCAGCGACGGGATCATCATTTCCTTGATCGCGGCCTTCGTCAGCATGTCGACCGCGACGCCGTACTCGGGCTTGCCGGTGCCTTCCATGATCCCCGGGATGTCGCGGAACTGACGGCGCACTTCGACCACGACCGAGCCGGCCGCGCGGCCGACCGCCTCCATCGCCATCGCGCCGAACAGGTAGGGGATCAGGCCGCCGATGAAGAGGCCGATGATGACCGCCGGCTCGCTCAGGCTGAACGTCACCGTCTTGTTCGCGCTGTCGAGCGCATGCGTGAAGTCGGCGAAGAGCACCAGCGCGGCGAGGCCGGCCGAGCCGATCGCATAGCCCTTCGTCACCGCCTTCGTCGTGTTGCCGACCGCGTCGAGCGGGTCGGTGACGTCGCGGATCGCGTCGGGCAGCTCGGCCATCTCGGCGATGCCGCCGGCGTTGT
>CAXTDA010000153.1:0-8372 GCA_964242935.1 uncultured Burkholderiaceae bacterium
CGATGGCCATCCTCCGCATCCCCGCGCTCTACATGCGCGGCGGTACCAGCAAGGGCGTCTTCTTCCGCGCCGCCGACCTGCCGTCGGACCCCGTGGCTCGCGACCGCGTCCTGCTTCGCGTCATCGGCAGTCCCGACCGTTTCGGCAAGCACATCGACGGGATGGGCGGCGCGACGTCGAGCACCAGCAAGGTCGTCGTGCTGTCGTCGTCGTCCGAACCGGGCTGCGACATCGACTATCGCTTCGGGCAGGTCGCGATCGATCGCCCGGTCGTCGACTGGAGCGGCAACTGCGGCAACCTGAGCGCGGCGGTCGGCCCCGCCGCGATCCATCTCGGGCTCGTCGCGATGCCCGCGGACGGTCGGGCACGGCTCGCGATCTGGCAGGCCAACATCGGCCGACACATCGTCGCGCACGTGCCGATCGCCGACGGCGCGGTGGTCGAGGAAGGCGACTTCGTGCTTGACGGCGTGACCTTCCCGGCGGCCGAGATCGCGCTCGAGTTCATCGATCCGGTCGGCGACGGCGGCGACGGCGCCACCGAAGGCGGGAATGCGATGTTCCCGACCGGCTCGTCGATCGACCGCATCGCGGTACCGGGCGTCGGCACGTTCGACGCGACGCTGATCACCGCGGGGCTGCCGACGATCTACGTCGACGCGGCGACGCTCGGACTGACCGGGACCGAGCTGCAAGGCGACGTCGACGGCGATGGCGCGCTGCTGGCGCGTGTCGAGGCGATTCGTGCCCATGCGTCGGTCCTGTTCGGTCTCACGGCGACCGCCGAAGCGTCGACCGCGACGCGGCCGCATACGCCGAAGCTCGCGTTCGTCGCACGCCCGACGGGTTACGTCGCGTCCGACGGGCGAGCCATCGACGAAGACGCGATCGACCTCGTCGCCCGCATCTTCTCGATGGGCCGCCTGCACCATGCGATGACCGGCACCGGCGCCATCTCCCTCGCGGCCGCGGCGGCCATTCCCGGCAACCTCGTCAGTCGCATCGCGTGCCGCGGTGCCGACGGGCTGGTCCGCATCGGGCATCCGTCGGGACGGCTCGTGGTCGGCGCCGAAGCGGTCGAGACCGCGGAGGGCTGGATCGTGTCGCGGGTCGTGATGAGCCGTTCGGCCCGGCGCCTGATGGAGGGGGTGGTGCTGGTCCCGGACTCCTGAAAAAGAAAGAGCGGCCGCAGCCGCTCCGTCGTCACGCGTCGCGATCGATCACTTGGTCGGCGTGCCGTCCTTCGTCGGGGCCGGATAGGTCGGGACATCGCCCGCGGGCGGCGTCGCGGCGCTCTTGCCCGGACCGCTCATCTTCGAATCGCTCTTCTTCATCGAGCCGCTCGACTTCGACGGCAGGCTCCCGTCCGGGTTGTTCGCGGTCGGCGACGTCGCCGTCTTTCCCGGCGCGAGCTTGCCCGGGTCGGTCTTGGTCTGCTCGATCGGCGTACCGGTGCTCGCCGAGCCGCCCGGCGTATTCGCAGTCTGGGCCTGGACCATCAACGGCAGCGCGGCGATGCCGAGCGCAAGAAGGGTCGTGTAGCGATTCATGGGTTCTCCTGTTTGTGGTCGGTCACCGTTGGTCGACGATGCGTGGCGCCTCGCCGCTCGGTGCGGACCGCCAATCTACGATGACGGCGTCGGCTTCGGGCTGCCGGGCGTCCTAGCAAATCGTAGGTCACCGTCTCGCAATCGACGCCGGCGGCGATGCGACGTTACTTGCTCGGCTCGGGCGTCAGGGCGCGGATCAGCCGTGAGACGTAGGCCGGATCCGCGCGGGCGTGGCTGTCGTTGAGTTCGGCGGCCGCGGCAACGGCGGCTGCGAAGCCAGCGCGGTAGTCGGGCGAGAACGCCGGCATCGCGCGGCGATCGAGGCCGGCGTACGGCTCTTGCCTTTGGCGCCGCTCCGGGACCGGCGCGGTCACTTCACCAAGCCCATCGACGACCCGGACCTCTTGCTCATGCGGCTTCCGTTCCTTTCGAACCCGATCATCGACGCGTGCAACGGGCACAGCGACTTGGCACGGTCGACGACGGTCGAGTCGTTCAGGTTACCAGATCCTCGTTCCTGTCGAAGGTCGTTGCCGGTGCTCGAGTCGTGGCGAAGTGTTCCGCCAGTGCGCCAGCGGACTGAAGTCGCCATGATCGATCGTCGCCGGGATGCGGAAGTCCGTCCTTCGACTGCCGAGCTTTTTCTTGCGGAGACGTCACCCCGGCGTACCGCGCACTTCCACCGAACCCCGCTCGCGGCGAAGGCGCAACCGGCGTCACGTCGGGCGGAGCGCTGTTCGTTGCCGTACAGACCAGGGGCCTCCGGTAGTCCATCGTGTCCGACGTTTCCGCCTACGATCGACCGCAGGCGCTTTTTCCGGGCCCGAAAAGATGACGACCCAACCCTGGCCGACGATGCGTGACCCGCGACCCTCTGACGAGGGCTCGACCGGGCGACGCGCGATCGACGCGTCCGATGCGCTCACACCGGAACTGTTCAACCGCATCGACGCGTACTGGCGCGCCGCCAACTATCTTTCCGTCGGGCAGATCTATCTGGCCGACAACCCGTTGCTCAAGCGGCCGCTGGCCCTCGCCGATGTCAAGCACATGCTGCTCGGGCACTGGGGCACGACCCCGGGACAGAACTTCATCTACGCCCACCTGAACCGCGCCATCCAGCAGCACGACCTGGACATGATCTACATCTCCGGTCCGGGACACGGGGGCCAGGCGATGGTCAGCAACACCTATCTCGAAGGGACCTACAGCGAGGTCTATCCGAACATCAGCCAGGACGAGGCGGGACTGCAGAAGCTCTTCCTGCAGTTCTCGTTCCCGGGCGGCATCCCGAGCCACGTTTCGCCCGAATGCCCCGGATCGATCCACGAGGGCGGGGAGTTGGGCTACTCGCTCAGCCATGCGTTCGGGGCCGCCTTCGACAATCCCGGGTTGATCGTCGCGTGCGTGATCGGTGACGGCGAGGCCGAGACCGGCCCGCTCGCGACCTCCTGGCATTCGAACAAGTTCCTCGATGCCAAGACCGACGGTGCCGTGCTGCCGATCCTGCATCTGAACGGCTACAAGATTTCCAACCCGACCATCCTCGCCCGCATCGGTCGTGACGAACTCGAGCAGCTGCTACGCGGCTACGGATGGACGCCGATCTTCGTCGAAGGCGACGAGCCGGGGCCGATGCATCAGGCGATGGCCGTGGCGCTCGACGTCGCCATCGAGCACATCCGTCAGATCCAGGGCGATGCGCGCGACCACCGGCATGCGGAACGTCCGCGCTGGCCGATGATCGTGCTGCGATCACCCAAAGGCTGGACCGGCCCGAAGACGGTCGACGGCCGACCGATGGAAGGAACCTTCCGCGCGCACCAGGTCCCGCTGTCGGATTTCGAGAGGCACCCGGAACACCTGCAGCAGCTGGAAGCGTGGCTGCTGAGCTACCGGCCGGCCGAACTGTTCGACGTGAACGGCCGCCTGATCCCCGAACTCGCCGCCCTCGCACCCAAGGGACTGCGCCGCATGGGCGCAAATCCTCATGCCAACGGCGGGATGCTGTTGCGCGACCTGCGCATGCCCGATTTCCGCCGGTATGCGGTGGACGTTCCCACGCCGGGAGCGCCCGGCAAGGGTGACACGCACGTGCTGGGACCCTTCCTGCGCGACGTCGCGAAGCTCAACGATGCAGAGCGCAACTTCCGCATCTTCGGGCCGGACGAGACGCTCTCGAACGGCCTCGAAGCCATCTTCGAAACGACCAGTCGCCAGTGGGACAGCACGACACTGCCGAACGACGAGTTCCTCGCCCCGAGCGGGCGGGTGATGGAGATGTTGAGCGAGCACCAATGCGAAGGCTGGCTCGAGGGATACCTGCTGACGGGAAGGCACGGTCTCTTCAACTGCTACGAGGCGTTCATCCACCTCGTTGACTCGATGTTCAATCAGCACGCCAAATGGTTGAAAGTCACGGCGCACCTGCCGTGGCGGCGCCCGATCGCGTCGCTCAACTACTTGCTCACGTCGCACGTCTGGCGTCAGGATCACAACGGCTTCAGTCATCAGGATCCCGGCTTCATCGACCACGTGGCCAACAAGAAGGCCGAGGTGGTGCGGGTCTATCTTCCGCCCGATGCCAACTGCCTGCTGTCGGTGATCGATCACTGCCTCCGCAGCCGTCACTACGTCAACGTCGTGATCGCCGGCAAGCACCCGGCGCCGCAATGGCTGTCGATGGATGCGGCCGTCGTGCACTGCACCGCGGGGATCGGGATCTGGCAGTGGGCGAGCAACGATCAGGGCGTGGCGCCCGACGTCGTGATGGCCTGTTGCGGCGACGTTCCGACGCTGGAGACCCTGGCGGCCGTCAGCATCCTGCGCACGCTGATGCCGGCACTGCGGATTCGCGTGGTCAACGTGGTCGATTTGATGCGCCTGCAACCACAGAGCGAGCACCCGCACGGCTTGAGCGATGCGGACTTCGACGAGCTCTTCACGAAGGACAGGCCGGTCGTCTTCGCGTATCACGCGTACCCGGGCATGATCCATCGGCTCACCTACCGCCGCACCAATCACCGCAACATCCACGTCCGGGGCTACAAGGAAGAAGGCACGATCACGACGCCGTTCGACATGACGGTGCGCAACGACCTCGATCGCTTCCACCTCGCGATGGCGGCCATCGACCAGCTGCCTGGCACCGGTTACGAAGGCGTTTCCGTGAAGCAGCAGCTGCGGGCCAGGCTCGCCGAACACCACCAGTACATCAACAGGAACGGCCGGGATATGCCCGAGATCAGGAACTGGACGTGGGCCGTGCCGGAATGAGCGCACTGTCGCCTCCCGAAGCGAAACAAGCCACGAGCCTGCTCGCCGCCATCGTGGCCAGGCTGCTGGCCGACGACAAGGGCTTGCTCGCGATGGACGAGAGCAATGCAACCTGCAACGCCCGCTTCGCGCCGCTCGGCATTGCCCAGACCGAAGCGTCGCGCCGCGCATGGCGGGAACTGATCCTCACGGCGCCCGGCCTGTGCGACTCGATCGGTGGGGCGATCCTCGCCGACGAGACCATCCGGCAGGCCACCGCCGACGGGTTGCCGTTCGTGTCGTTGATGGCCCGCACGGGCATCGTGCCGGGAATCAAGGTCGACCTTGGCGCCAAGCTGATGGCGCGGCATCCCGGCGAGAAGATCACCGAAGGGCTCGATGGGCTGCGTGAGCGCCTGCAGGACTACGCGAAGCTCGGCGCTTGCTTCGCCAAGTGGCGCGGCGTCATCGCGATCGACGGGACCGGCATGCCCAGCCGGGCCTGCATCGCCGCCAACGCGCATGCGCTCGCACGCTATGCCGCGCTTTGTCAGGATGCAGGCCAGGATGGTGAACGACGCCTTGCTATGGCGCTATGGCGACGGGGCGAGCCGACTGGCCTGATGCTGCATAGCGATCGCGGCAGTCAATATACGAGCGAGGACTTCCAGACGTTGCTCAAGGACCAAGGCATCACCTGCAGCATGAGCCGGCGCGGCGACTGCTGGGACAACGCAGCCATGGAGAGCTTCTTCAGCACGATGAAGACCGAGCGAACGGCTCGCAAGATCTACCGTACCCGCGACAACGCCCGGACCGACGTCTTCGATTACATCGAGCGGTTCTACAACCAGCGACGCAAGCACTCGACCTTGAAAATGGTCAGCCCCGTTCAATTCGAGCAGACTTCAACGGTTTAACAAAGGCGTCCGGGAAATCGAAGGAAGGCCAGTTTGCGCGGCGCAGATGTTCCTGTCCGACGGCGAAGGCGTAGTCTTTCGCGGCGCACTCGGGCCGTGGTTCCACCCCGATACGAAGCAGTTCCACCTTGATGCGTCGCCGTCGGCGCGCCTGGTCGGCACGGTACTCAACGAGTATAAGAGCAGGCACGGCAAGGAGCCGGCCGAACTCTTCATCCATGCGAAGTCTTCGTTCAACGACGACGAATGGGCAGGGTTCAAGGCTGCCTGCGAAGGGACGACCACCAACGTCGTCGGCGTTCGAATCGCGGACGCATGGGACCAGCTGAAACTGTTCCGGTCTGGCAAGTATCCGGTCATCCGTGGGACGGCCATGGTCATCGGGGAGCGGTCCGGCTTCTTGTGGACGTCCGGCTTCGTTCCGAGGCTCGGCACCTACATGGGCCTGACACGCCGAATACCCTGGAGGTGCGCATCCGTCGTGGTGAGGCATCGCTCGCGACAGTGATGCGAGACGTGCTCGCGCTGTCGAAGATCAACTTTAACACTTGTCTCTTCAATGATCGCTCGCCGGTGACCATTCGCTTCGCCGATGCCATCGGCGACATACTCGTCGCGGCGCCACGGAACAATGAGCCGATGCTTCCTTTCAAGTTCTACATCTGAGAGCCGCAACAGCAGCCCGGAGGCCGCTGCAGCCAGCGCGCACCGACTGAAACGTGGTCTTAACCGGGCACCTGCCAATCGTTGTGGAGGTCCGTGGCCGTTGCTTCTCTGGCCTTGCAGCGTCCAAGTCTAACGGCCGCCTCGGGCCGGCATCCGTCATCCACCGACTTGCTTGCCGACCGGCGGCATTCGGCATGTCGCAACGGCCGCCGTTGGCGAGAGCTGACGGTCAACCTTGCCTCTGCCAGGCGTCCGCTGCAATCTTCAGAACCAGACGTTCATCGTACACCGGCGGTGAGGCCGCCTAAAGTCACTGCTCTTGCGATTACCGAACTGAGGATTGCGGCCCAAAGCGGGAGGGGCCCCTTTGCAGCACGAGCGAGACTGGCCGCGACGCTCGATCAAGGCAATCATCCAGCACGTGGGCGTAAAGGATGATGTAAAGTACCAGACGTAGGTGAGCCGCCTCTCTGGCGCCCGGGGCAGTCTGCGCCCACGCAGGCCGCGCAGGATGCTTTGAAAGCGTGGATCGAGCAGGCCGAATTAAAGCCGGAGGAATACCTTCCCGAGTCACTGATTCGCCGGCGTCCGACGGTGTCCGGTCGCTGGAGCCGACGCCCTCCGGCTTGGCGTTTCGAATCCTGTGCATTCAAGCTATAACCGATCGCGCTCGACGGTCGCCGTACCGTCGGTCGTACTAGCGCGCTACCTGACTAACTGCTTGGTCAGCTCACCCGTCCTACCGAAGTCCGTCCGCTTCTCCGTTGACGTGATGGACCTCACTGCCCTCAACAGTCCACGTTTAAATCAAAGAATCTGGAAAAACAGATGCTCATGCCTGGTCGCAGTGTGTGCAAACTTCTAACTGTTGGGCTTAACGGGCGCGTCCGGATCTGACGGTTGCTTGTTGGCCGCGCCCGATTTCTCCGATTTCTTCGCTCCATATACGCGCTTCTTCAGCTGAATCGGCGACCCCTCGAACAACCTAGGAGGAGGCTCGGCTCTGATTTTTATTTCGGGCTCGCTACCTGGATGCCTTGCTTTGATCGTCTTCTCCGCATCATTGGTTGCCTGGTAAAGCAGCGCAGCTGCCGCTACAACTAGTTGCGCTGCGCCAGCGTAGAAGCCCAACTTTCCCCAATCTATTCGCTTGCTTCTGGGCTTGGCTACCCGTTCGATAGTCAGGTCAAACTTAATTCGAATGCTGCCGCGTTCAATGCCAGTGCGGCGCAGCTTTACGGTGTATCCGTGACTTGCGCCAAGGGGATGAGCAGCGAATCGTTCTTCTAATGTGTCTTGCAGGTCAGCTAAAATCTTGAGCGCAGCCGGCTCAGAATCAAGTTGCAGCGAAAGAGTGCCGTCGCCTGCAAGCAGAACAGGCGGGTACCCTGTCATTAAAAGCTGAACGGCATGGGCATCGTCTGGTATCGCCATGGTTCGCCCCTCGTACTTGTGAGTGCAGGAAGGATACCAGCGGCCTCGCCCCGTACTCCGTGCCTGATCCGACTATCCGCACCTGCAGGGTATGCGGGAGCGGCAGCGGCATCTGCTGATTTAACCCGACGTCCTCGCTAAGCAGTCGCTCGAGGAAGGCGGCGTAATACAGTTCCACGCAGTCGCAGCTTGTGGGAGCGTTCGCCTCGAGCGCTCGCCGCTCTTGAGCAACCGCAGCTTCAGCTGATGCTTGCCGAGGCGTGGCCGTGGTCGCCACCCAAGACACCACGATGGCCCGCCATTTCAGCCTCGACCACAAGGACGGCGCGCTGTGCCGCTTCCTCGCCGAGCCGACCGCCAAGCCATGAAGGCGCTAGTCGCCGAGTTCAGCCTCGACGAGGAGGACTCGGCGCTGTCGCTTGGTCGCGCGCGTCGAGGCGTCGCAGGAGCGCGTCGCCGCCGAGTGTCAAGGGCAACCCAATTTTCCTCACCTGGAGGTGCGGACGAAATCTTGGACTACTTGAAGGGGTAGTTCATGTTTTCGTAC
>CAXTDA010000154.1:0-7160 GCA_964242935.1 uncultured Burkholderiaceae bacterium
CGCACCGCCGAGGTCGTCGCGACGAAGCTCGAGGAATGGGGCTACGCGGTGCACCGCGGCCTCGGCAAGACGGGCGTCGTCGGCACGCTGAAGGTCGGCGATGGCACGAAGTGCCTGGGCCTTCGCGCCGACATGGACGCGCTGCCGCTCGTCGAGCACAACGCGTTCGATCATCGTTCGAAGCACGAAGGCCGCATGCATGCGTGCGGCCACGACGGGCACACCGCGATGCTGCTCGCGGCCGCGCAGTACCTCGCCGAGTCGAGGCGCTTCGACGGCACGCTGAACGTGATCTTCCAGCCGGCCGAGGAGGGCGGCGGCGGGGCGCGCGTGATGATCGAGGACGGTCTCTTCGAGCGCTTCCCGTGCGACGCCGTCTTCGGCCTGCACAACTGGCCCGGTGTGGCCGTCGGGACGTTCGGCGTGACGCCCGGGCCGATGATGGCGTCGGCGAACCAGTTCGAGATCGTCGTCACCGGCAAGGGCGCGCACGCGGCGATGCCGCACAACGGCACCGACCCGATCATGACCGCGGTCGCGCTCGCGCAGAACCTGCAGACGCTGATCACGCGGAACAAGAAGCCGATCGACACGGCCGTCCTGTCGATCACGCAGATCCACGCGGGCGACGCTTACAACATCATCCCGAACGAGGCGGTCCTCCGCGGCACCGTGCGGACGTTCACGACCGAGGTGCTCGACCTGATCGAGGACGGCATGCAGCGCATCGTCGACGGGACCGCCGCGACGTTCGGCTGCAGCGCCATGATGCGCTTCGAGCGCGCGTACCCGCCGACCATCAACCACGCGAACGAGACCGCGTTCGCGATCGACGTGATGCGCGACGTGGTCGGCGACGCCAACACGATGACCGACATCGAGCCGACGATGGGCGCCGAGGACTTCGCGTTCATGCTGCTCGCGAAGCCCGGCTGCTACGCGTTCATCGGCAACGGCGACGGCGACCACCGCGCGATGGGGCACGGCCTGGGACCGTGCATGCTGCACAACCCGAGCTACGACTTCAACGACGCGCTGATCCCGATCGGCGCGACCTACTGGGTGCGGCTCGCGGAGAAGTTCCTCGCGGCCTGAGCGGCCGATGGCGGCGTCGTCCGCTGCGATGATGCTCGACGCGGCCACCGCGAGCCGCTATGCAAACGTCGCGCTCGACAACGTCGCCCGCGAATTTCCGCACAAGCTCGACCATCTGGGGATGTGCGCCGGCGACGTCGCGCGACCTGCGGCACTGCACCCGGTCTTCTACGGCAGCTACGACTGGCATTCGTCGGTGCACATGCACTGGACGCTGGTCACGCTGCTCGCGCGCTGTCCGACGCTGCCCAAGGCCGATGCGATCGTCGCGCACCTGGACGGGCACTTCACCGAGGCGCGGATCGCCGGCGAGATCGCCTATCTCGCGCGGCCCGGCAGCGCATCGTTCGAGCGGCCGTACGGCTGGGCCTGGCTGCTGAAGCTGTCCGAGGCGCTGCATCGTCTCGCGCCGCGCGATCCGCGGGCCGCGGCGTGGCGCGATCGACTGCAACCGCTCGCGTCCGTTATCGTCGCCCGGCTTGCGGACTATCTGCCGCGCGCGGCGTGGCCGTCGCGCGCCGGAACCCATTCGAACAGCGCGTTCGCGCTGGCGCTGGCGCTCGATTACGCGCTCGCGGTCGACGACCGGACGCTGCGTGAGCGCGTCGTCGTGAAGGCCGAGGCGTGGTTCGGCGCCGATCGCGACTATCCGGTTCGCTACGAGACGAGCAGCGAGGATTTCCTGTCGAACGGTCTCCTCGAGGCCGTGCTGATGCGTCGCGTCTTCCGCCTCCGCGCGTCCGAAGCGCTCTTCGATCGTTGGTGGGACGGCTTCGTGCCCGACGTCGCGTCGCTCGCGCACTGGCTGTCGCCGCTCGAGCCGGGCGATCGCAGCGATGCGCGCCTGACGCACATCGACGGGTTGAACCTCGGCCGCGCGTGGTGCTGGCTCCAGCTCGTCGACGCGTTGCCGGACGCGCTGCAGACGTCGGCCCGGCTGGCGATCGATGCGCACCGCGCCGCGTCGCTGCCGCGCGTCGCGGACGGGGACTACGTCGGGACGCACTGGCTGGCGTCGTTCGCGCTGCTCTCGCTCGGCGCCTGATCACCGCATCGCACTATTCCTTGTCACCCCGGCGCAGGCCGGGGCCCAAGTCCGTGCCGCATCCGCCGAACGAGCACCTTGGGTCCCGGCCTGCGCCGGGACGACAAAGATCAGCGGTGTACCGCCTCGCGGATCCGACGTTCCCGCGCCCGCGGCAACGACGGCACCGCGATCCTCAACGCATCGTTCCCCCCGGCGTGCCCGGCACCCGCACCTCCAGCCGCTCGAGCGCCTGGTCCAGCTTCAACTCGATCTGCGGGATCTCGCGGTCAAGGTACGCGCGCAGTTCCGCGATCCGTGATGCCTCGGCGGTGTCGGCGGTGCGCCGCGCGCGCTCGAGTTCACGATGCAGGTCGCGCGACTCGATCGCGGACCGGATGCGGAGGCTGCCCATCGTCGCGAAGTAGAGGACCGCGACCGCGACCATGCCGATCAGCAGCAGCAACGCGATCGACAGGTTGACGGTCGTCACGAACAGGTCGACGGGCGCGTGCTGGGTCACGAGGTCCCAGTTCCTCAGCGCGACCGCGAAGATCGCGACGACGATCACGGCGACGACGGTGGTGATGGCTTTCATCGATGCGTCCTCTTCTCGATTCGTGGGTCATCCGTGGGTCGCGGGACCCGACACTGGTTTCGCGACGCCGCCCGGCCGGGCTGCCGCACCGCGGACCGGACGGATCGTCGCATGTCGAGTGCCCAGTGGCTGTCTTCGTTCCCGGTCCTCGCCGGCTTCGCCGGCATCGCCGTTGTCGCCGGGCGTCGGCTGTCGCGCTGGTGGAGAGCGGCGAACGACGCATCGGCGGCGTTCTATTCCGCGGAGCACGCGGGTCCGGCCTCAGGCCGGCATCGCGTCGGGCGTCTCGATGACGTCGATCCGCTTTTCTTCGATCCCGTGGCACGCCACGAGCGTGATCCCGTCGGGCTTCAGTTCAGGCCGCTCGGCCCGGCATCGGGCGTTGGCAAAAGGGCAGCGTGGATGAAAGGCGCAGCCTGAGGGTGGGGCAAGGGGGTTGGGCACTTCGCCTGCGACGGCGACGCGCGAAGTGCCCGGTTTTTCCAGGTCGGGAATGGCGTCGAGCAGCATCCGCGTGTACGGATGCCGCGGCCGCGCGAACAGCTCCGACTTCGGCGCCAGTTCCGCGAGCCGCCCGAGGTACATGACCCCGACGCGGTCCGCGATGTAGCGCACCACCGCGAGGTTGTGCGAGATGAACAGGTACGTCAGGCCGAGGTCGCGCTGCAGATTCTTCATCAGGTTCAGCACCTGCGCCTGCACCGAGACGTCGAGCGCCGACGTCGGCTCGTCGCAGACCAGGAACTCGGGCTGCGTCGCGAGCGCCCGCGCGATCGAGATGCGCTGGCGCTGGCCACCTGAGAACTGATGCGGATACTTGACCCGGTCGGCCGGCGACAGGCCGACCTGCAGCAGCAGCGCATCGACCCGCGCCTCGATGCGTCGATCGTTCGATGCGGTCTCGGAGGCCGCCTCTTTCACGCGAACAGCCCCGCCCCGGTCGACGACCGCCGCGCCGTGCAGCCGCAACGGCTCGGCGACGATGCGGCCGACGCGCCAGCGCGGGTTCAGGCTCGCGTACGGATCCTGGAAGATCATCTGCGCGCGGCGCCGCATCGCCCGCGACTGCGCGAAGCGCGCTACCGGCTCGCCGTCGAACAGGACGCGACCCGAGGTCGGCGGGTGGAGGCCGACCAGCAGCCGCGCGATCGTCGACTTGCCGCAGCCCGACTCGCCGACCAGCCCGAGCGTCTCGCCGCGCGCGATCGTGAACGACACGTCGTCGACCGCGCGGAGAATGGTCCGCCCCTGCCGGTTCAATACGCGGTTCAGCCACGGCGCCGAGACGTCGAAGCTGCGGCCGGCACCGATCGCTTCGACGAGCGGCCCGATGGTCGCGGGAACGGCGTTCAAGACAGGCTCTCGCCGTGATCGATCGCCGCCAGCGTCGCGTGGACCGCGGCAGCGGCCTTCCGATGGCGGTCGTCGTGCAGCCAGCAGGCGGCCGACGACGGCGGCGCCGGCATCAGGTCGGGCCGTTCGCGGTCGCACGGCGCGAAGCGCGCGGCGCAGCGCGGATGGAACGCGCAACCGGGCGGAATCGCGGTCAGCCGCGGCATCGACCCGTCGATCTGTGCGAGGTGCAAGACCTCGTGCCGCATCGACGGGATCGCGCCCATCAGCCCGACCGTGTACGGATGCTGCGGTCGATGGATCACGTCGCCGACCGCGCCGATCTCGACGATGCGTCCCGCGTACATCACCGCGACGCGGTCCGCGGTCTCGGCGATCACGCCCATGTCGTGCGTGACCAGCATGATCGACGTGCCGTGGTCGCGGCAGAGCGTCTTCAGCAACGCGATGATCTGCGCCTGGATCGACACGTCGAGCGCGGTGGTCGGCTCGTCGGCGACGATCAGCTTCGGTGCGGCCGCGAGCGCGAGTGCGATCACGACGCGTTGGCGCATGCCGCCCGAGAACTGGTGCGGATACTGGTCGATCCGCTGCCGCGCGCCGGGGATGCCGGTCGACTCGAGCAGCTCGATCGCGCGCCGGCGCGCGGCGTCGGTCGACAGGTCGAGGTGCGTCTGGATCGTCTCGACCAGTTGCCGTCCGATCGTGTACAGCGGGTTCAGCGACGTCAGCGGGTCCTGGAAGATCGCGCCGATCTCCTTCCCGCGGATGCGGCGCATCGCCTCCTCGTCGAGCTGGTCGATGCGGCGACCGCCGAGCAGGATCTCGCCGCCCGCAATGCGGCCCGGCGACTCGAGGAGCCCGATGATCGCCGCGCCGGTCAGCGACTTGCCGGCGCCGGACTCGCCGACGACCCCGAGCACCTCGCCGGGCGCGATCGTGAACGAGACGTCGTCGAGCGCGAGGAGCGAACCGCGGCGCGTCGGGAACTCGACCCGGAGATGGCGGACTTCGAGCAGCGGAGAGGGCATCGTCGGGTCGGGCGGATCAGGGCATCATCGGCGCATCATCGCCTCGAGCCGCGATCGACCGACGGCACGTAGCCCGTGCGTCACGACTCCGCCTTCGGCACCAGCGTGCTCGACGCACCGGCGGTCCTCGCCTTCTCGATTTCCTTCGCCGGATCGCAGCCGGCGACCGGCCACGTTTCCTCGACGACGAACTCCCAGTCCTGCAGCAGCGGCGAGCGGCGCTGGGCGGCGACGTAGTAGCGCGTGCACGGGGCGACCGTCATCGAGACGCGCTTCTGCACCGGCAGGCTGAAGCCGGCGACCGGCACCGCGTCGACGGTCAGCACGTGTTCGCCGGGCGCGATCGGGACCGGCTGGAACGTCTGGTACGCGCCGTCGATCGCGACGACGCGGACCGGATAGCGGTTGATGACCGCCTTGTAGTAGACCTGGTTGTCGTTCAGATACGACAGCGGCGCGGTGCCGCAGCCGACCAGCGTCGCCGCGACCAGCGCACCGCCCGCGACGCGCAGCTTCGACGAGCGGCGTTCGACCGATGATGAGGGACGATTCATGATGCCTCCAGCGAAAAGGACCGGGACCTTGTGACCGCGAGAACGCCGATTCATTGCAGCTTCGGGTTCAACGCGTCGCGCAGCCAGTCGCCGAGCAGGTTGACCGACAACACCAGCAAGACGAGTGCCGCGCCGGGGAACACCGTTATCCACCACTCGCCGGAAAAAAGGAAGTTGTTGCCGTTGCGGATCAGCGTACCCAGCGACGGCAGCGTCGGGGGCACGCCGACGCCGAGGAACGACAGCGTCGCTTCGGTGATGATCGCGGTCGCGATGTGGACCGTGGCGAGCACGAGGACCGGCCCGGTGACGTTCGGCAACACGTGCCGGAACATGATCGCGACCGGCCCGACGCCGATCACGCGCGCCGCCTGCACGTATTCGCGGTTCTTCTCGACCAGCGTCGAGCCGCGCACCGTGCGCGCGTACTGGACCCAGCCCGACGCCGCGATCGCGAACACCAGCACGACGAACGCGATGCGCTCGTCGGCGTTCTTGAACACGGCGCGCGCCACGCCGTCGATCAGCAGCGCGATCAGGATCGCGGGGAACGACAGCTGGACGTCGGCGATCCGCATGATGATCGCGTCGACCCGGCCGCCGAGGTAGCCGGCGAGCAGTCCGAGGCCGATGCCGACGACCAGCGACAGGAACACCGACGCGGCGCCGACGATCAACGAGATCCGCGAGCCATAGAGGATCGCCGACAGCACGTCGCGACCCTGCTCGTCGCTGCCGAGCGGATAAGTCGCCTTGCCGTCCGGCAGCCACGCGGGCGGCAGCCGCGCGTCGGAGAGGTCGACGCTCGCGAGGTCGAACGGGTTGTGCGGCGCGATCCAGCCCGCGAAGAGCGCGCCGACGAGACAGAGCAACGCGACCAGCGACGCGCCGAGCGCGACCGGCGAGCGTCGGTATTGATAGAAGAAGTCGCTGTCCCAGGCGCGGGCGAGCCGCCCGGGTGGCGGCGGCTGGACCAGCGCTTCGATGCTCGGATCAGTCATCGACGCGACGCTGACGCCAGCGACGGACCAGGCCGAACCCGACCAGGATCGACGGGATGCCGACCAGCAGCGCGGCGAAGGGCCTCGCCGGCCAGATCAAGCCGCAGCCGACTCCCAGGCAGAAGACGATCACGACGACCAACGTCCCGATCGTCGCATCCGTCTCGCGTCGCGTCCTGGGCGACTGCTTTCCGTCGCGATGCGCTGCGGCGATCGCATCGAAGCGCAAGTCGGCTTCATCCTTGGTCATGCGTTGCGTCTCGTCCATGCGCGGGCGCATTGCGATCGATGCGATTCGATGATGCGATCACCTCACTGCCTTCCCGTAATTCCGTCGCTCCCGCGAAGGCGCGTCGCAAGGGGTCGAACCGAGCAACGACACTGGGCCCCCGCCTTCGCGGGGGCGACGGTGCTTGGTGGCATCGCTTCACCGGCCGCACCCATGATTCCGTCGTTCCCGCGCAGGCGGGAACCCCCCGGCGGTGGGCGGGGCACCCCGCAACC
>CAXTDA010000154.1:7185-8358 GCA_964242935.1 uncultured Burkholderiaceae bacterium
GGCGACGGTGCTTGAGCGCATCACTTCACCACCACCCACTTCAGCATGTTGTCGTTGGTCGCCATCTGCACCACCGTCACGTTCTTCTTGACACCCCACGCCAGCGCCTGCTGGTGGAGCGGCAGGTGGCCGATCTCGTCCTCGTGCAGCTTCATCGCCTCGGCGATCATCGCGTCGCGCTTCGGCGCGTTCGTCTCGGACTGGATCTTGTCGATCAGGTCGTCGATCCTGGGATTGCTGTACGCGCCGAGGTTGAACTGGCCGCGGCCGCTCGCGTTGTCGGGCGTGCCGATCAGCGAGTTCAGCGAGTCGTGCGCGTCGATCGTCGACGGCGTCCAGCCGAGCAGGTAGAACGACGTGTTCCGCGACAGGATCTTCGGGAAGTACAGCGTCTTCGATTCGGCCTGCAGGTTCACCTTGACGTTGATCCGCGCGAGCATCGCGGCGACCGCCTGGCAGACTTCGGAGTCGTTGACGTAGCGGTCGTTCGGGCAGTTCATGCCGATCTCGAAGCCGCTCGGGTAGCCGGCGTTGGCCATCAGCTTCTTGGCGGCCTCGACGTCGTACGGCAGCCGCTTGTTGAGATCGGCGACAAAGCCGTGCACGCCGGGCGCGATCATGAGCGCGGTCGGGGTCGACGCGCCGCGCATCACCTTCGCCTTGATCGTCTCGATGTCGATCGCCTGGTAGAACGCCTGGCGGACGCGCTTGTCCTTGAACGGGTTCTTCCCCTTGACGCTCGAATACAGCAGCTCGTCGCGCTTCTGGTCCATGCCGAGGAAGATGGTGCGCAGTTCGGGCCCCTGCAGCACCTTCGTGTTCGCGCCGGCGTTGATGCGCGCGATGTCCTGCTGGGGCACCGGCTCCATCATGTCGATCTCGCCGGAGATCAGCGCCGCGACCCGGGTCGACGGGTTGGCGATCGGCGTGAAGATCGCCTCGTCGACGTTGCCGTCGATCTTGCCCCAGTAGTTGAGGTTCTTGACGAGCACCGTCCGCGTGCCCGGCTCGCGCGACTTGAGTCGGTACGGTCCCGTACCGTTGGCCTTGAACGACGCGGTGTTCTCGACGCCCTTCCGCTTGTCGACCGGTTTCTCGGCCTTGTTGTCGATGCACCACTTCTTGCTGAAGATCATCCAGCGCGTGAAGTTGTTCGGCAGGATCGGATACGGC
>CAXTDA010000155.1:0-8318 GCA_964242935.1 uncultured Burkholderiaceae bacterium
ACCGCCATCGTCGCGCCGAACGACTTCTCGCCGCCGAGCGCGAGGATCGGCATCCGCAGCCGGCCGCGCGCGAGCGAAACCCGGTCGTCGATCGCGTCCTGGTCGAACGCGGCGAACTGTGCGAAGCCCGAATGCATCGCGCCCGGCAACGCGTAGAGCGCGGCGTAGTGCCGGCGCGCCGCCTCGCCGAAGCGGTCCGGCGACGCGGAGAACTCGTTCCAGAAGCGGTCGAGATAGATGCGCTCCCGACCGGCCACGAGCCGCTCCATGTCGGGTCCGCCGAAGCGGAAGTGCCACAGCAGCGGACTCTTCAGGATCTCGTCCCAGGGGCCGATGCCGGGCACCGGCGCGTCGATCACGACGAGCCGGCGGACGCGCTCGGGCGATTGCGCCGCGAACTGGAAGGCGACCATGTTGCCGATGTCGTGCGCGACGACATCGGCCTGCCTGACGCCGAGCGCATCCATCACGCCGCGCACGTCCGCGGCCTGGTTCTTCTTGTCGAAACCGCCGGCAGGCTTCGACGAGAGGCCGAGGCCGCGCAGGTCGGGGACGATCACCGTGTGGTCGCGCGCCAGGTCGGCCGCGAGCGGCACCCACATGTCGCCGGTCTCGCCGAAGCCGTGCAGCAGCACGACCGCGGGACCCTGCCCGCCGACCCGGACGTGGATCGTGACGCCGTTGGTGTCGATGTCGCGCACGACGAAGCTGCGCGGGAAGTCGAACGCGTCCGCGCTTGCCGCGAGCGGGGCGACGAGCAGCAAGAGCCAGAGACAGACACTGCGGACCGGATGGCGCATCGAATCCTCCTCGGTCATGACGCGTGAACGCGAGAACCGTCCGACGAGTGTGGAGCGTCGTCGCGACCGGATCGAGCCGTTCGCAGCGCAATCAGTTTCAACCGCGGGTTTAAGATGATTCGATGGCCGACCTGCCGCAATTGCGATCCTTCGTGCAGACCGCGGAGCACGGCAGCTTCTCGGCCGCCGCACGATCGATGGGCCTGACGCCCGCCGCAGTCAGCAAGAACGTCGGGCAGCTCGAGACGACGCTCGGCGTCCGCCTGTTCCATCGCAGCACGCGTCGCCTGTCGCTCACCGAGGGCGGCGAGCGCTTCCTCCGCGAGGTCGAGGGTCCGCTCGCCAGCCTGCAGGGCGCGATCGCCGGCGTGCGCACCAGCGACCTGCGACCGGCCGGCGTGCTGAAGGTCAGCCTCGGGCAGGCGTTCGGGCGGCGCTTCGTGCTGCCGTTGCTGGGCGAGCTGCTCGAGCGCTATCCCGACGTCGTGCCCGACTGGCACTTCGACAACCGTCCGGTGGACCTGGTCGGCGAGGGATTCGATGCGGCCATCGGCGGCGGCTTCGCGCTCGCGGCGGGCCTCGTCGCGCGCGAGCTCGCACCGGTCCACATCGTCGCGGTCGCGTCGCCGGCCTACCTGGCGGACCGGCCGCTGCCGCAGCGCCCCGAGGACCTCGCGACCTTCGACGGGCTGATGCGCCGCTCGACGCCGACCGGCCGGGTCCGCCCGTGGACGCTGCGGACCCGACGCACCGTCGACCAGGCGGTTCCGTGCCGGCCGCGCATCGTGTTCAGCGATCCCGAAGCGATCGCCGAGGCGGTCCGCTTCGGCCTCGGCGTCGCGTTGCTGCCGATGCCGTTCGCATTCGCGTCGATCGCCACCGGCGAGTTCGTCCGCTTGCTGCCGGGCTGGTACAGCGATGCCGGGCCCTTGTCGTTGTACTACCCGAGCCGGACGTTGCTCCCCGCCAAGACGCGCGTGTTCGCGGAGTTCGTGGTCGAGAAGTTCAGGAGCGTGAACTTCGCGCAACTCGTCGACGGGCGCTGAAGCGGCGTCGCGGCACGGATCGCCGCGGTACGTGCACACTACGCGCCCGGCCACGACGACATCCGCATGACCGCCCTGCTCAGCGACATCCGCGTCCTCGACTTCGGTCGCTACATCGCCGGTCCGTACTGCGCCGCGATGCTCGCCGAGTACGGCGCCGACGTGATCCGCATCGAGAAGCGCGACGGCAGCGAGGATCGGTTTCCGGCGCAGGTCGGCGGCGGCGTCGGCGCGCTGTTCCTGCAGATGAACCGCAACAAGCGCTCGATGACGCTCGACCCCGCGTCGCCCGACGGTCGCCGGATCGTCGCGCAGCTGGTCAAGAGCGCCGACGTCGTGATCGCGAACCTGCCCGAGGCGGCGCTGCAGGCGATGGGGCTCGACTACGAGACGCTGCGCGGTTACCGGCCGGACGTCATCGTCGTCACGAACACGGCGTTCGGCGCGACCGGGCCGATGAGCCATCAGGTCGGCTTCGACGGCGTCGGGCAGGTGATGTCGGGCGCGGTCTACATGACCGGGCAGCCGGACGAGCCCTACCGCGCGATCGTCAACTGGGTGGACTTCGGGACCGCGACGCACTGCGCGTTCGGGACGCTCGCGGCACTGATGCATCGCGCGAAGACCGGTGAAGGACAGCTCGTCACCGGCGCGTTGCTGGCGACGGCGCTCGCGATCAACAACGGCGCGTTGATCGAGCAGGCGGTGGCCGGGCCGGACCGCGTCGCCACCGGCAACCGCAGCCAGATCTCGGGGCCGTCGGACATCTACCGGACGCGCGACGGGTTCGTGCTGGTGTCGGTCGTCGGGCAGCCGCTGTTCAGGCGGTGGGTGCGGCTGATGGCGGCGGACGATGGTGCGGATCCGGGCGACCCGGACTGGCTCGCCGACCCGCGCTTCGCGACCGACGACCTGCGCGGCGAACACGGGGACGTCCTCGGGGCGCGCATGCAGCGCTGGTGCGCCGCGCGCGACCGCGACGAGGTCGTGCGCATCCTCGGCGACGCGATGATCCCGTGCGGGCCGGTGCTGTCGCCGCAGCAGGCGCTCGACCATCCGCAGGTCGCGGCGCTCGGGCTGCTCCGGTACACGGACTACCCCGGCCTGCCGTCGCCCGCACCCGTCGCCGCGGTGCCGCTGTGGATGAGCGCGACGACGCCGGTCGAACGGCGCCGACCGCCGACGATCGGCGAGCACACCGACGCGATCCTCGCGGAGCTGGGGTACGACGCGGCGGCGATCGCGGACCTGCGGGCGCGATCGGTCGTCTGAAGGGCGGTCGCGAGGGCCCTTTCAGCCCAGGCGGCGGAGCAGTTCGAGCAGTCGCACCCGATCGCCGGTCGACAGGCCGGCGACGAACCGTTCCTCGACGGCATCGAGTTTCGGACCGAGCGAGGCGAGGCGCTTTCGACCCTTCGCCGTGAGATGCACGACGCGGGCGCGCCGATCGTTGCCGGACAGGCGACGCTCGACCCAGCCGTCGGCCTCCAGGCGGTCGACGAAGATCACGATCGACGACTTCTCGATGCCGGTCGTGAGCGTCAGGTCACGCTGCGTCAGGTCGTTCTTCGTCGCGAGGGCGCCGAGCATGGCGAGCTGGCCGGGATTGACTCCGGAACCGTCGAGCGTCGCGACGACGGCTTCGCGCAGGCGGTTGTGCGCACGCTGCAGCACGAAACCGATGCGACCGGCGAAGGCCTCGTGGACCTCGGCGAGCGCATCGTCGTCGATGCCTTTCGGGACGGTCATCGTCGATGGCCGGTTGTCGTTTCTTGAGCATTCGAGCACGATCCAAGTATAGATGTTCTATTCTTGGACGATCCGGGATGCCAGCGAGGTGGGCATGTCGATCGGTGAATTGCTTCTCGCGTCCGCGCTGGCGCTGCCGACGGGCGCCGTCGCGACCGCCGCGACGCTCGAGATGGGGCCGCCGCTCGGCGTGTCGTGGGGGCCGACCTACGGGTTCCCGCCGCACGGCGCCGAGGCGTTCGTTCCACGGGCACGCGCGATCGGGGCGAGCTTCGCGCGGATCACGCTGTACTGGAGCCAGCTCGAGCCGAAGCGCGGTTGGCGTCGCTGGGACGAGCTCGATGCGTATCTGGCGCAACTGACGGACCCGGAAGAAGGCTTCGTGACGATCGCTTCCGCGTCGCCGTGGGCGACGCGCGTCCCGAGCCAGGTGTTCCCATCGTCGCCGGCGAAGAATCCGGCGGACTACGACGAATTCGTGAGGGCCGTCGTCGCGCACAGCGCCGGCCGCGTCCGCTACTTCCAGAGCGACGGCGAGCCGAACAACGCCTTCTTCTGGAACGGCTCGGCCGACGACTACGCGGCGCAGCAGAAGGTCTTCTACCGGGCGGTCAAGGACGCCGATCCGAAGGCGGTGGTCGTACTCGGCGCATGCGACGGGCTGTTCGATCCGACCGGTGCGCATCCGCTGCCCGGCCAGGCGGCCGACCTGGCCTTCTTCGCGACGGTGATCGCGGCGGCCGCGACCGCGTTCGACGTGTTCGACCTGCGGGTCTACGCCGATCCGTACACGATCCCCGATCGCGTCCGCACCATCCGCGAGATGATCCGACGGACCGGCGGCGACAAGCCGATCATCGCCAGCGAGTACAACGGCCCGGGCTTCTTCGAGTTCGCCGCCAACCGTCGATGGGCGTCGGCGCTGATGAATCCGGCCACGGCGGCGGACGCGCTGAAGGGCCTCGTCGATTCGATCGACACGCTCCCGGTCGAGACACGGATGTTCCTGCCCGAGGCGCCGACCGCCGACGCGGCCCAGCTGCAGGCGCTGGCGGCCGACGACCTGGTGATCCGCAACGTCATCGCGCTGTCGAGCGGCGTCCAGAAGACCGCGTACTTCGACCTTTGGCACGAGCGCGGAACCGCACCGATCGCGAACGACCTCTTGTTCGGGTCCTTCAGGCTGATGGATCGGGAGGGGAATCGATTGATGGCGAGGCCGCCGCTCGCCACCGCGTTCTCGCGTCTGGCGGCGTTCCTGCACGGGGCGCGCACCGTCGAGCGGGTGAGCGACGAAGCGCATCCGGACGTCTTCGTCTTCCGGGTCGCGTTCGCCGACGCGAAAGCACGGTGGGTGGCGTGGCGCAGGCCGTCCAGGCCGGGGGAGCCGGTGGGTCCCGTCACGATCGCGGCCCCGTGGCGCATGCAGCCGTCGACCCGGTCCGACGGGCCGCGGACCACGGAGTCGATCACCGTCGACGCCCGACCCCGGCTGATCGACGAGTGACCGCGCGGCATCGCCCCGGTGCTGGCACATCGCTTGCTCCGCTTGAACCGATCGGCCTCCGGCCATCGTCGTCGCGGCTTTCGTGACGAACCGTCGGGGCCAACCCGAGGAGTTTGCATGGCCTACCTGATGCCCGCGGAGTTCGTGACGAAGATGGTGGACGCGGGCGAGTCCAAGATTTTCATGTCGACCCGCGACACGCTGACCCGGTCGTACATGGCGGGCGCCATTCTGGCGCTCGCAGCGGCCTTCGCAGTCACCATCACCGTGCAGACCGGGCAGGCGCTCGCCGGCGCGGTGCTCTTTCCCGTCGGCTTCTGCATCCTCTATCTGCTCGGCTTCGACCTGTTGACCGGCGTGTTCACGTTGTGTCCGCTCGCGGTGATCGACAGGCGGCCCGGCTGCACCTGGAGCGGCGTGCTGCGCAACTGGGGGCTCGTCTTCGTCGGCAACTTCGCCGGCGCGCTGACGGTCGCGGTGTTCATGGCGGTCATCTTCACGTTCGGGTTCACGGTCCCGCCCGACGCCGTCGGTCAGCGGATCGGCGGCATCGGCGAGGCGCGGACCGTCGGCTACGCGGCGCACGGTGCGGCCGGCATGCTGACGCTGTTCATCCGCGGCGTGCTGTGCAACTGGATGGTGTCGACCGGCGTGGTCGGGGCGATGGTGTCGACCAGCGTGTCGGGCAAGGTGATCGCGATGTGGATGCCGATCATGGTGTTCTTCTACATGGGCTTCGAACACTCCATCGTCAACATGTTCCTGTTCCCGTCGGGGCTGATGCTCGGGGGCAAGTTCTCCATCGCCGACTACTTCATCTGGAACGAGATCCCCACGGTCATCGGCAATCTCGTCGGCGGCCTCGCATTCGTCGGGTTGACGCTGTACTCGACGCACGTGCGCACGGCGCCGAAGCGCGTCGTGATCTAGTGCCGTCGCGCGGGGCGCGCTCTTCGATGAGCGGCGCACCGCGAGTCGCGATCGGCCAGTGGGCCGACCGTGGCCGGAAGCCGGTGCAGCAGGATTTCCACGGCGCCTGCGTCCCGCATACCGCGCCGCCCGACGGCGGGACCGGGTCGTCCTCGTCGCTCGTCAACAAGGGCATCGCGGTGGCGCTGGCCGACGGCATCAGCAGCAGCGACGTCAGCCAGGAGGCCAGCGAGCACGCGGTGGCTGCGTTCCTCGCCGACTACTACGCGACGCCCGACGCGTGGTCGGTCAAGACGTCGGTCGAGCGGGTCGTCTCGGCGACCAGCGCCTGGCTCCATGCGCAGACGCAACGCGAGCGGTCGGCCGACGACCGCGACCGCGGCTATGTCTGCACGTTCGCGGCGCTGGTCCTGAAGGCGCACACCGCCCACGTCTTCCATGTCGGCGACTCGCGGGTGTACCGCGTGACCGGCCGCGCGCTCGAGGCGCTGACCGTGGACCATCGCGTGCACACGGGCGCCGGACGGACGGTCCTGGCGCGGGCGCTCGGCGCCGGACCGCACGTGGACATCGACTATCGCGCGCTCGACGTCGAAGCGGGCGACGTGTTCCTCCTGACCACCGATGGCGTGCACGAGCACATGGACCCGCACTTCGTGATCGATGCGATCGAGCGGCATGCAGGCGACCTCGACGCGGCGGCCCGTGCGATCGTCGAGGAGGCGATGCGGCGCGGCAGCGGGGACAACCTGACCGCCCAGGTCGTGCGCATCGACGCGCTGCCGGCTCGGCGCGTCGACGAGCTGGCGCGGCAGCTCGAAGCGTTACCGTTGCCGCCGCCGCTCGAAGCGCGGACGACGTTCGACGGCTATACGATCCTGCGCGCGTTGCACGTCAGTCCTCGCAGCCATCTGCATCTGGCGCGCGACGACGCGAGCGGTGCCCTGGTCGTCATCAAGACGCCGGCGACCGACGTGCGCGAGGACCCGGCGGCGCTCGAACGCTTCCTGCTCGAGGAATGGGTCGCGCGGCGCATCGACAATCCGCACGTGCTGGCGCCGCACGCGCCGACCCGGCCGCGTCGTGCGCTCTACGTGGTCAGCGAGTACATCGACGGCGTCACACTCGCCCAGTGGATGCGCGACCACCCCGCGCCGCGGCTCGACGCGGTGCGGACCATCGTCGAGCAGATCGTCGACGGGCTGCGCGCATTCCATCGCCGGGAGATGCTGCATCAGGACCTGCGGCCCGAGAACGTGATGATCGATGCACACGGCGTCGTGAAGATCATCGACTTCGGCGCGGTGCGCGTCGCCGGCCTGGCCGAGATGACGACCGTCGAACGCGGCGAGGCGATCCTCGGCACCGAGCAGTACACGGCGCCCGAGTACTTCGTCGGCGACGGCGGCACCCCGCGCTCGGACCAGTTCTCGCTCGGCGTCATCGCCTACCAGATGCTGTGCGGACGGCTCCCGTACGGCGCCGGCGTCGGCCGGGTCCGCACCCGCGCCGCACTGGCGAAGTTGCACTACCGGTCCGTGCTCCAGGCGGATCGCGACATTCCCGCGTGGCTCGACGGCGTGCTGCGAAAGGCGGTCCATCCCGACCCCGCCAAGCGCTACCAGGCCCTCTCGGAGTTCCTTCACGACCTGCGGCATCCGCGCCGCGAGGCCACGTCGCGCGGGCGCGCCCCGTGGGCGGAGCGCGACCCGGTGCGCTTCTGGAAGGTGACGTCGGCGGTGCTGCTCGTCGTCGTGGTCGTGCTGGTCCATCTGCTGACCACCGGCCGGCGGTAGTCGCGGCGCGCCGGTCGGGTCGATCGTCGTCGACGCGGAGCGGACGGTGCGATTCGAGGGCACGCAGGATGTACCCGCTCCACGTCCGGGCAAGCGATATGCGCCGTCGTCCGGTTCTCTTGCGTGGCGGAGTGCATTAACTTCTCGCGTTCGGCCCGCCCGGCCTCGAAAGGACCACCATGCCCATCACGATCAACGGCTCCCCGACGCCGCTGCCCGACGACCCTCGCGTCTCGCTCCTCGACCTCCTCCGCGAACACCTCCATCTCTCCGGCGCCAAGAAGGGCTGCAACCAGGGCGCGTGCGGTGCGTGCACGGTGCTGGTCGACGGCGACGAACGCATTCTGTCGTGCCTCGCGCTCGCGGTGCAGTACGAGGGCCGCTCGATCACGTCCATCGAGGGCCTCGTCGCGGCCGACGGCGCGCTGCATCCGCTGCAGCAGAAGTTCATCGACCACGACGGCTTCCAGTGCGGCTACTGCACGCCGGG
>CAXTDA010000156.1:0-8280 GCA_964242935.1 uncultured Burkholderiaceae bacterium
ATCGTCACGGTCGAGACCGACATGACGGACATCGGTACGGGAACGTACACGATCATCGCGCAGACTGCCGCCGAGACGATGGGCGTCTCGCTCGACCAGGTCGTCGTGCGACTCGGCGACTCGGCGTTCCCGGTGTCGGCCGGCTCCGGGGGCCAGTGGGGCGCGAACAATTCGACCGCCGGCGTCTATGCGGCGTGCATGAAGCTACGCGAAGCCGTCGCGCGGAAGGCGGGGATCGACGCGACCGGCGTCGTCTTCACCGACGGCACGGTGCAGGGCGGCGGCCGGACGGTATCGCTGATCGACGCGGCTGCGGGCGGCGAGCTGTCGGCCGAGGACGGCATCGAGTACGGCGATCTCGACAAGAAGTACCAGCAGTCGACCTTCGGCGCGCATTTCGTCGAGGTCGGCGTGGATGCCGCGACCGGCGAGATCCGCATCCGCCGCATGCTCGCCGTCTGCGCGGCCGGCCGCATCCTCAATCCCAAGTCGGCACGCAGCCAGGTGATCGGTGCGATGACGATGGGCGCGGGCGCCGCGTTGATGGAAGAACTCGTCATCGACCGGCGTCGCGGCTTCTTCGTGAATCACGACCTCGCTGCGTACGAGGTCCCGGTCCACGCCGACATTCCGCATCAGGACGTGATCTTCCTCGACGAGACCGACCCGATCTCGTCGCCGATGAAGGCGAAGGGCGTCGGCGAGCTCGGCATCTGCGGCGTCGCGGCCGCGGTGGCGAACGCCGTCCACAACGCGACCGGCGTGCGCGTGCGGGACTATCCGATCACGCTGGACAAGCTGCTGCCGCGGTTGCCTCGGATGGTTTGAAGGCGATCGACCGGCGACCGGCCGCGCGCGGCGGGACACCGGACGAGGTCCGGACCGTCGGTGCGCTGCTGATGGCCCGGACGGCGCGTTCATCACCGACAGCGACTTCCTGATGGACGGCGGCGTCAAGGCCGCGTAGCGCTTCGGCGAGCTCGCTCCGCTTGACCCGGGCCGCTCGCGACCGTTCGTCTGCCGGAGGTTCTCCGCACGGCGGCCTGTTCCCTCGCTGCGACGGCGACGTCCTGCGGTCCCGTCGTTCCGGGGCGCCTACCGTTCGGCGGGCCGTGCCGCGATCCGCGGTTCAGGCAACGTGTTCCCGCCTACTCTCCACGGTGACGTGCGCCGGTCCGGCGTCGTGTCGGGAGAGAGGATGAGCGACGAAGTGAACGCGCACGGGTCGGCGATGACGAAGGCGCCGACGGGCATCGTCGGACTCGACCTCGCCCTGGGCGGCGGTCTCCCGGTCGGGCGGACCACGCTGCTGCTCGGGACGCCGGGAGCGGGAAAGACCGTCCTCAGCCTCCAGTTCCTCGCGCACGGCGCGGCAACGCGCGGCGAGCCCGGCATCCTGGTCTCGTTCGAGGAGCCGGTCGAACGCCTGCTCGCCAATGCGGCAGGATTCGGCTGGGACCTGCCCGCGCTGATTCCCGATCGGCTGTTCCTGCTCGATGGTCGCCCCGGGATCGACGAGATCAAGTCCGGCGACGCGGACCTCCGCGGACTGCTGGCGGCACTCGATGCCACGGTCACGCAGACGGGCGCGCGGCGGATCGTGTTCGATGCGATCGACATGATCCTCAATCCGTTCGACGACCCGTCTGCCGAGCGTCGCGAGCTCCGCCGGCTCCACGACTGGTTGATCGGACGCGAGCTGACCGCGGTGATCACCTGCAAGGCGAAACGATCCGGCACGACCTGCGAGCGCGACGATGCGCTGGAGTTCATGGTCGACTGCGCGGTGAGCCTGGAACACCGCTGGTTCCACGGCGTGTCGCAGCGCAGCCTCCATGTCTTCAAGTATCGCGGCTCGAGCTTCCTGGAAAACGAGGCGCCCTACGTCATCGGGCGCCACGGGCTGGAAGTCGCCACCGTCCTCGAATCCGGCGCATCACGGGCGCCGGTGACGACGGAGCGGGTCTCGTCGGGGATCGACCGCCTCGACGCGATGCTGGGCGGCGGCTACTTCCGGGGCGCGTCGATCCTCATCACCGGGACGCCGGGAACCGCGAAGACGACGCTCGGCGGGGCGTTCCTCGAGGCGGCTTGCAAGCGCGGCGAGCGGGCGCTGCTGGTCAGCTTCGATTCGGACGCGGCGGAGATCGTGCGCAACCTGGACTCCGTCGGCATCCGGCTGGAACCGTTCCTCGCCGACGGGGGCTCGGGGCATTTGCGCATCGTCTACGCCCGCGCGATCGTCGGCAGCGCCGAATCGCAGTTGATGTGCATCAAGCGCATCGCAGCGGAGCACGACGCGCGCTGCGTGGTCGTCGATCCGGTCTCGGTCCTGGCCAGCCAGGGCAACGCGACGACGGGCGCCGGGGTCACCGAACGCCTGGTGGACTGGGCGAAGGGCGTCGGCGTGACGCTGCTGTGCAGCAGTCTGATCGACGACACCGCCCATGCCACCGAACATACCGCGTTGCAGATCTCGAAGATCGCCGACACCTGGATCCATCTGCAGTACCTGGTTCGCGGCGGGGAGCGCAACCGCGGCATCTCGATCATCAAGTCGCGCGGCACCGCGCACTCGAATCAGGTCCGCGAGCTGCTCCTGAGCAGTACCGGCGTCACGCTCGCGGACGCCTATTCGGCCGGCGGCGAAGTCCTGATGGGATCGCTCAGGGCCGAACACGAGCGCGCCGAAGCCGCGGCGGTCGTGAGGGATGAGCTGATCGACCACCAGGCTCGCGAGAAGCTGCTGGCGGCCGAGGCCGACCTCGCGGCAAGGCTGGTCGAGCTCGAACGCGAGTTGATCGGCACGCGCGTGCAACTGCAGCGGCACGAGGACGAGTCGGTGGCACGCCGGGCCGAATCGCAGGGGGCGCTGACCGCCCGACTGGAAACGCGAGGGGCCGATCCGACGCTCGTTGCACAGCGGGGTCGGGACGGATGAACGACGCCATGGAGCCGTTCTCCCTCTGCATGTACATCGCGGGCGATGCGCCGAACTCGGTCCGGGCGCTCGCCAATCTCGCGGAGTTGCGTGAACGGCACCTGCCCGAAGCGCACCGCGTCGAGATCGTCGACGTGACGGTCGAGCCGCATCGCGCGTTGAGCGACGGCGTCTTCATGACGCCGACGTTGATCAAGCTCGCTCCGAAGCCGACGTGCCGGATCGTCGGCACGCTGAGCGACCTGCAACCGGTGCTCGCCGCGCTCGGACTGACTCCGGTGTGAGTTCATGACGACGCTCGAGATCGCATCCGAGACCGACGTCGGCGTGCTGATCGAGCAGTTGCACGCGTTGCAGCAGCGCCTGCACCAGCTCACCGGCGGCGAGATCGATGCGGTGATCGGACCGGCGGGCCAGACCTATCTGCTCGAGCAGGCTCAGCACCAACTGCTCGAGAAGAGTCAGGCGCAGCACCGGATGGCGGCGACGCAGACGGCGCTCATCGATGCACTGCCGGCGCACGTCGCCATGCTGGATGCGACGGGTGTGATCGTTTCGGTGAACGCGTCGTGGAAGACGTGCACGGTGACGAATGGATGGCGGTCGATCGGTACCGAGATCGGCGTGGACTACCCCGCGATGTGTGACGGGGTGCTGGGTCCCCGGTACGAGGACGCGTGCCGCGCGGCCGAAGGGGTCCGCTCGGTCCTCGCGGGCGTGATCGAAGCGTTCGGGCTCGAGTATCCGTGCCATCTGCCGACGGAGGCACGCTGGTTCCGGATGGCCGTGACGCCGGTCCGCGACGGCTTCGATGGCGGTGCAGTCGTGATGCATGTCAATATCACTGCGCGCAAAGCCGCCGAGGCTGCCGCGCTCGACGGCGAGCGCCGCTATCGCAGCATCGTCGAGATGCTGCCGGACGCGGTCTACACGTATGTCCGCAACCGCATCACGTTCATCAATCCCGCGGGGCTGCTGCTCCTCGGCGCGACCAGCGCCGACGAAGTCCTGGGACGACCGCCCGCGTCGCTTTTCGCGGCGCGCTGCCAGGCACTCATGCAGTCGCGAATGGCGCTGCTGCAACGCGTGCCGAGCCAGCTCGAGTTCAGCGAAATGCAGATCCTGTCGCTCGACGGCCGAGAGGTCGATGTCGAAGTCGCGGCCTGGTCGCGCGGGGTCGAAGGCGAGATCACGGTCGAAGTGGTCTGCCGCGACCTGACCGCACGCAAGAAGGCCGAGGCGCAGGTCCGACGCACGATGGACCTTCTGCATGCGGTGGTCGGCAGCACCGAGGACATCGTCTCCGTCAAGGACGTGCACGGCCGTTATCTGCTCTGCAACGAAGCGATGGCCTCCCTGTTCGGGTGCGGCGTCTCCGACCTGGTCGGTCGCCGTGTCGAGGAGATCTTCGATGCGAACGCCGCCCTCGTCGTCAACGAAGCCGATCGCCACGTGTTGGAGACCGGCCGCGCGCAAACCACCGAAGACGTCATCGACGTACGCGGCGCGCGCAGGACGTTCCTCACCAGCCGTGCGCCTTATCGCGACGGCCAGGGGACCGTCATCGGCATCGTCGGCGTGGCGCGGGACATCGCCGACCGCAAGCAGGCGGCACTCGAGCGCGAGGGCAAGAACGCGCTGCTGCGCACGCTGATCGATGCGCTGCCGGACGTGATCTACACCAAGGATCTCGACGGTCGGTTCCTGATCGGGAACCAGGCGGCCCTCTCGTTCTTCGGCGTATCCGGCGAACGCGACTTCGCGGGGAGCACCGCCGGCGATTACCTTCCGGTGCCGCAGGCCGGCCCGCTTCACGACGACGACCTGTCGGTCCTCGGCGGCCATGGCATCGTCGAACGCGAAGAGGCGGTGTGCGACCACGCCGGGGTCGCGCGCTGGTTCCTCACGATGAAGCTGCCGCTCTTCGACGGGAACGGGGTCGTCCTCGGCATGGTGAGTATCGGTCGCGACATCACCGAGCGCCGGAAGGCGGACGAACAGTCGCGACAACTCGACGAGCGCCTGAGCAGCACGCTCGACAACCTGTCGGACCCGTTCGGGATCGTCGATCGCGAATGGCGGCTGCTCTACGTCAACCGGAAGAGCGAGGAGATCCTGGGGTTGCCGAAGAGCGAACTGCTCGGGCAAAAGCTCTGGGACCGGGTCTTCGGACTGGAGGAGTCGTCGTTCGGGGTCGGATTGCGGCGTGCCCACGAGACCAACACGATGGTCGAGATCGTCGAGTACTTTCCGCGGGTCCGTGGATGGTTCGAGATTCGCATCCAGCCGACGGCCGACGGGTTGGCCCTGTACCTGCGCAACGTCACCGCGACCCACGAGCTCACCGCTCGACTGGAAAGGGAACACGAGCGGCTCGTTGCCGCTCAGCGGGTCGCGAAGCTGGGCAGTTGGGAAAACGATCTGCGGTCGGGCGAGCTCGACTGGTCGGACGAAACGCATCGCATCTTCGAGACCGATGCGGCCACCTGGCGGCCGACCTACGAAGGCTTCCTCGACCGGGTGCATGCCGACGACCGGGACGCCGTCCGGCACGCGTTCTCGTCGTCGACGACCACCGACGGGACCCGCGTGATGGAGCACCGCGTCGCGCCCGGAAACGGGCGCCTGAAGACCGTCGAGACGCGCTGGCAGGTCTTCGCCGACAGCACCGGCAAGCCGCTCCGCGCGTTGGGCACGACCCAGGACATCACCGATCGCAAGGACGCCGAACACGCGCTGCGGCGCAGCCAGGCGCTCGTCGATATCGCCGGCAGCATGGCGCAGGTCGGCGGCTGGTCGGTGGAGGTCGGGTCGATGACGCTGGAGTGGTCGCCTGTCGTCAACGCCATCCACGAGGAAGCGTTGTCCTTCGCGCCGTCCGTCGACTACGCGCTCGACTACTACACGGCCGCTTACGCGCCGGCGGTCCGCGCGGCGTTCGAACGGTGCGTCGCCGACGGAACACCGTTCGACGTGGCGGGCGAGATCGTCACGAGGCGCGGCAATCGCCGCTGGGTGCGCGTGAGCGGCAAGGCCGAGCACGATGCGCACGGCCGGATCGAACGGATCCACGGGGCCTTCCAGGAAATCAGCTCGCTGGTGAATGCCGAGCAGGCGTCGCGGGAACTCACGGATCGCCTGCAGACCACGCTCGAAAGCATCACCGAGGGCTTCTTCACGCTCGACAACGAATGGCGCTTCGACTATGTGAACCAGCGGGCCCAACAGCTGCTCGGCCGCAGCCGCGAGTCGCTCGCCGGGCGCTACATCTGGAGCGAGTTCCCGTCGTTGTGGGGCAGCGTCGCGCACCGTCAATACGAGCGGGCGATGGATGAGCAGGTCTCCGTGTCGTTCGAGGACTACTTCGAGCCGCTCGGCCTCTGGTTCGAAACGAATGCGTATCCGTCGCGGCAGGGCCTGGCCGTCTACTTCCGCGACAACACCGAGCGCCGCCGCGACAGCGAGCGGATGAAGCTGCTCGAGACGTGCGTGGAGACGCTCAACGACATGGTGGTGATCACCGAGGCGCGCGGCAACGACGAACGCGGCCCGACAGCCCTTTTCGTCAACGACGCCTTCGTGCGTTCGACCGGCTATGCGCGCGACGAGGTGGTCGGGCGCAATCTGCGCATGCTGCAGGGACCGCTGACCGATCTGGACGAGGTCGAGCGCATCAGCGCGGCGATCGTCCGGCGCGAGCCGGTCAACGCGGAGATCGTCAACTACACGAAGAGCGGCAATCCGTACTGGGTCGAGATCGCGATCGCGCCGGTCGCCGCGAAGGGCGCGGAGATCACGCATTTCGTCGCGGTACAGCGCGACATCAGCGAGCGCAAGCGCAGCGAGGAGGCGCTCCGGAACCTGAATGCCGAGCTCGAGGGTCGCGTCAGCAGCCGGACGATGGAGCTGAAGAAGGCGCGGGACATCGCGCAACAGGCGAACCAGGCGAAGTCCGACTTCCTCGCGACGATGAGCCACGAGATCCGCACGCCGATGAACGGGGTGATCGGGATGATCGACGTGCTGCACCAGACCAGCCTCGACGGCGACCAGGTGGAGATGATCGATCTGATCCGCGACTCCGCCTTCCAGTTGCTCGGCATCATCGAGGACATCCTCGACTTCTCGAAGATCGAGGCGGGCAAGCTGGTCGTCGAGCAGCGGCCTTTCGATCTCGCGGAAGTCGTCGAGAAGGTCTGCGGCATGATCGACCATATCGCGGCGAAGAGCGACGTGGGGATGACGGTGTTCGTCGATCCCTCGATTCCCCGGCTGTTGTACGGCGACGCGATGCGGATTCGCCAGATCCTGGTAAACCTCGCCGGCAACGCCGTCAAGTTCTGCGGCGGCGGCGCCGTGCGCGGCAACGTATCGGTGCGCGCGGTCGTGGCCGAGGCGAACGCCGATCGCGTGATCGTCGAGCTGATCGTCGTCGACAACGGCATCGGCATCGACGCCGAGGTCCAGGCACGGCTCTTCAGGCCGTTCTCGCAAGCCGATGCGTCGACGACCCGGCGCTTCGGCGGAACCGGACTGGGACTCGCGATCTGCAACACGCTCGTCCACCTGATGAAGGGGTCGATCGCGTTGCAGAGCGTCGAAGGCCACGGGGCGACGTTCACCGTCAGGCTGCCGTTGGAGACGGTCGAGGGGGTCGAGCCGCTCGCCGAGAGCGAGACGGCGCTCCTTGCCGGCCTCGAATGCAGGGTGATCGGCGGCGACGAATCGCCGCTCGGCGACGACCTCGGTCGCTATCTCGCGTCCGCGGGCGTGGCGGTCACGCGCTACGACGACGTCGACGCCGCGTTGCAGGACGGCAGCCGCGTGTTCACGGCCGCGACCCTGTGGTTGGTCCTTCCGTCGGTGCCGGTCACCGCGATCGCCGGATTGCGCGAGTCCGTCGGCCGGCTGACCGGCGAACCGGCACGCATCGTCGTCATCGGCGGCGGCAAGCGTCGCCGGCCCCGCGTCCAGTTCGATGGCGTCGTCTCGGTCGATTCGGGCGTCCTGTCGCGGAAGATCTTCTACGGCGCCGTGGGGCTGGCCGCGGGGCTGGTCGGGCCGGACGGGATCGACGAAGCGTTCGGCGGTCTCGAGGCGCCCACCCGCGTGCCGCTTCGCGTGGACCCCGTCCAGCAGGGCCGCATGGTGCTCGTCGCGGAGGACCACGAGACGAACCGCAAGGTGATCCAGCGGCAGCTGCAGCTGCTCGGCGTGGCCGCGGAGATCGCGGTCGACGGCAGGCAGGCGCTGGAGCGCTGGCGAAGCGGCGACTACGCGATGGTGTTGACCGACCTGCACATGCCGTTCATGGACGGCTACGAGCTCGCCGCCGCCAT
>CAXTDA010000157.1:0-718 GCA_964242935.1 uncultured Burkholderiaceae bacterium
CGCCGCGCCTCAGCTCGTGACGTCCTTCGTCGCGAAGTTGGCCCACGCGGCCCCGAACGCCACCAGCACGTATCCCGCCTGCACCGCCGCGCCTTCGCGCACCGCGGGCCACAGGATCGGGTCGCGGTAGAGGTCGATCCACGCCAGCCAGTGCGCGGTGGGCAGGTACGGCTCGATCGCACCGGCGGCGTCGAGCGGCTGCAGGGCGGCACTGGCGACGACGAGGGCGAGCACGCCGAGCGCGGCGCGCCGCGTCGGGTCGGGGCGGCGGGCGGGCTTCGACGGGGGCGGGCTCTGCGGCGCCGCGGCGCGCGACGCGGTCGACGCGGTGCTCCAACGGGTGCCGCTGACGCTGCTGCAATTCCACGGCGACGAGCCGCCGGCGGACTGCGCCCGCCACGGGCTGCCCTACGTCAAGGCGGCGCGAATGACGCCGGGCCTCGATTTGCTAGACTTCGCGGCCGCGTACATGGACACGTCTGACCCCGCGGTCGCGTTGTTGCTCGACACCCACACCGCCGGCTACGGCGGCTCCGGAAAGGTCTTCGATTGGTCGCTCGTCCCGCCCCCCTTGATCGGCCCCGCCGCCGCGCGTCGGGTCGTTTTGAGTGGTGGCTTGAACGCAGCAAACGTCGCTAACGGGTTGCGCGCCGTGGGGCCCGTGGGGGGGGGGGCCGCGGGGGGCCGCCCGCGCGCCCCCGGGGGGCAGGACCCGGCC
>CAXTDA010000157.1:728-8255 GCA_964242935.1 uncultured Burkholderiaceae bacterium
GTCGATGCCTCGTCGGGCATCGAACGCGCGAAGGGCGTCAAGGACCCGGCCGCGATGCGCGACTTCGTCGCCGCGGTCCGGTCGGCCGATCGATCCCTCCTCGAGACCTGAACGACATGAGCATCGCCCCCCTGGCCGCGCTGCACGCGGCACGCAGCGCATTGGACGGACCCGAGGACGGACCCGACACGCGGTCCGCGCGGCCCGACGCCCGCGGCCACTTCGGCCGCTACGGCGGACGCTTCGTCTCCGAGACGCTGATGCGCGCGCTCGACGAGCTCGACGCCGCGTACGCGCACTACCGGCACGACGCCGACTTCAACGCGGAGCTCGACGGCGAGCTCGCCCACTACGTCGGCCGGCCGAGCCCGGTCTATCACGCGAAGCGCTGGAGCGAGCGCCTCGGCGGCGCGCAGCTCTGGCTGAAGCGCGAGGATCTCAACCACACCGGCGCGCACAAGATCAACAACACGGTCGGGCAGGCGCTGCTCGCGCGGCGCATGGGGAAGCCGCGCGTGATCGCCGAGACCGGCGCCGGGCAGCACGGCGTCGCGACCGCGACCGTCGCCGCGCGCTTCGGGATGGAGTGCGTGGTCTACATGGGCAGCGAGGACGTCGTCCGCCAGGCCGCGAACGTGCAGCGGATGAACCTGCTCGGCGCGCGCGTCGTGCCGGTCGAGTCGGGCTCGAGGACGCTGAAGGACGCGCTCAACGAGGCGATGCGCGACTGGGTCACGAACGTCGAGGACACGTTCTACATCATCGGCACGGTGGCCGGCCCGCATCCCTATCCGATGATGGTCCGCGACTTCAACGCGGTGGTCGGCCGCGAGTGCCGCTGGCAGATGCCCGAGCGCGCCGGCCGGCAGCCGGACGCGATCGTCGCGTGCGTCGGCGGCGGCAGCAACGCGATGGGCATCTTCCACGACTACGTCGACGACGCGTCGGTGCGGCTGATCGGCGTCGAGGCGGCCGGCGACGGGCTCGACTCGGGCCGTCACGCGGCGAGCCTGCAGCGCGGCTCGCCCGGCGTGCTGCACGGCAACCGCACCTACGTGCTGCAGGACGAGCGCGGCCAGATCACCGAGACGCATTCGATCTCGGCCGGGCTCGACTATCCGGGCGTCGGCCCCGAGCACGCGTGGCTGAAGGACATCGGCCGCGCCGAGTACGTCGGCGCGACCGATGCCGAGGCGCTCGCGGCGTTCCACGACTGCTGCCGCATCGAAGGGATCATCCCGGCGCTCGAGTCGAGCCACGCGCTCGCGTACGCGGCGAAGCTCGCGCCGACGATGGGCCAGGACGGCATCGTGCTCGTCAACCTGTCGGGGCGCGGCGACAAGGACCTGCACATCGTCGACGCGGCGAGGCGATGAACCGCATCGACCGACGCTTCGCGGAACTCGCCCTGAACGGCCGCACGGGCCTGATCCCGTACATCGCGGCCGGCGATCCGTCGGCTGCCGTCACCGTCGACCTGATGCACGCGCTCGCCCGCGCGCGCGCCGACGTGATCGAGCTCGGTGTGCCGTTCTCCGATCCGTCGGCCGACGGCCCCGTGATCCAGCGGGCTACCGAACGCGCGATCCGGAACGGCGTCGGTCTCGTCGCGACGCTCGACTGCGTGCGCGCGTTCCGGCGCGACGACGACGGCACGCCGGTGGTCCTGATGGGCTACGCGAATCCGTTCGAGCTGCTGGCGTCGCGCCTCGGCGGCCTCGACGCGCTCGCGGTCGAACTGCGTCATGCCGGCGTCGATGGCGTGCTCGTCGTCGACTATCCGCCCGAGGAGTCGGTCGACTTCGCGGCCGCGTTGAGGCGGGTCGGCATCGCCGGCATCTACCTCCTCGCGCCGACGTCGAGCGAGGCACGGATCGAGGCGGTCGCGCGCGCGGCCACCGGCTACATCTATTACGTGAGCCTGAAGGGCATCACCGGATCGGGCGGGCTCGACGTCGCGGCGGTCGCCGAGCGCATCCCGTCGATCCGCCGGTACGGCACGGCGCCGATCGGCGTCGGCTTCGGCATTCGCGATGCGGCGAGCGCCTGCGCGGTCGCCGCGCTCGCGGACGCCGTCGTGATCGGAAGTCGTATCATCGAAGCGATCGAGGCGGCGCCCGAGGGCGGCGCGGTCGCGGCGGTCGAGACCTTCGTCGCCGGCATCCGCGAAGCGCTCGACGCCGCGAGCGCCGCGCGGATCCGTGCGGCAGGCCCCATTTGAGCGAAGGACCGAGCATGAGCTGGATCGAGAAGCTGCTGCCGCCGCGCATCCAGCGCAACGACGGGGCGCAACGCCGCATACCCGAAGGACTGTGGATCAAGTGCCCGAGCTGCGAATCGGTGCTCTACAAGACCGACCTCGAGCACAACTGCATGGTATGCCCGAAGTGCGACCACCACATGCGGATGAGTGCTCGCGAACGCATCGAGGCGTTGCTCGACGGCGAGGGGCGCTACGAGATCGCCCGCGACACGCTCCCGCTCGACACGCTCAAGTTCAAGGACAGCAAGAAGTATCCCGATCGCCTGAAGGAGGCGATGGAGTCGACCGGCGAGACCGATGCGCTGGTCGTGATGGCCGGCGCGATCCACGCGGTCCCGGTGGTCGCGGCGATCTTCGAGTTCGGCTTCATGGGCGGCTCGATGGGCTCGGTGGTCGGCGAGCGCTTCGCACGCGGCGTGCAGACCGCGATCGAGCAGAAGGTCCCGTTCGTCTGCGTCACCGCGACCGGCGGCGCGCGCATGCAGGAGGGCCTGCTGTCGCTGATGCAGATGGCGAAGACGACCGGCATGCTGACCAAGCTGTCGGCCGCGAAGCTGCCGTTCATCAGCGTGCTGACCGACCCGACGATGGGCGGCGTGTCGGCGAGCTTCGCGTTCATGGGCGACGTCGTGATCGCCGAGCCGAACGCGTTGATCGGGTTCGCCGGCCCGCGGGTGATCGAGCAGACCGTCCGCGAGAAGCTGCCCGAGGGTTTCCAGCGGTCCGAGTTCCTGATCCAGAAAGGCGCGATCGACATGATCGTCGACCGCCGCAAGATGCGCGACGAGATCGCGCGGCTGCTGGCGTTGCTGTTGAAGCAGCCGTCGGACGTCGTGGTCTGACGACGTGTCTACGGAATGCCCGACGTCAGGGTGCGCTGGAAGAACTTCACCACGCTGTCGTCGACGCGTCGCGTCGCCGCGGCGCGGTCGAAGCCGGGCGGGTCGTTCAGCAGCTCGCCTTCGAGTCCCGTCATCCCGGCGGGCAGCGGTGACAGCAGCGCACCGTGGCCGGCATCGGGCAGGGCGACCAGCTGCTCGCAGGTCGTGCACGCTTCGAGCACGCGATCGCCGTGGAAACGCGGGACGAGCCAGCGATCGCGGCCGGCGGTGATCAGCGCGAGCGGAACCCGGGGACGTTCGAGCGAAGCGGGGTCGAAGTCGGCGGCGAACGGCACCGCGGCGACGATCGCCGCGATCCGCGGATCCTCGTCGGTGCGGTCGACATCGTCGGCGAAGCGCCAGCGGATGATCGCGAGCGCGACGAAGCGACGGAGTCCGTCCAGTGCGTCGCCGGTCCGGCGCGTGGCGAGGCCGACGCAGGCCGCGAAGTCGTCGTCGAGATGGTCTTCGCAGTGCTTCGCGAAGCGCGCCGGCGACCAGCGGCCGCCGGCGAGGCTGAGCGCGGTGTGCCCGCCTGCCGACATGCCGTAGAGGCCGACCCGATCGAGCGCGAGCGTCGCGAAGCGCGTTTCGCGCGCCACCGCGTCGATCGCCGCCGAGACCTCGCGGGGACGGATGGTCCAGCTGTCGGGCCCCGGTCGTCCGCTGTCGAGGTAGCGGTCACCGTGGTGGACCGGCACCACGACGACGAAGCCGGCCGCGACGAGCGCCCGAGCCAGATTCTCGTGCACGCGGGCCGAGCCGCCCGAGCCGTGCGAGATCACCACCAGGCGGCCGTTGCCGGTCGCGACCGGCGCATCGATGGTGAGTCCGCGCGTGCCGTCCGCCGGCGGCATGTCGGTCGGGTAGAACAGCGTCACGCGACCGCCGTCGTCCGCGGCAGCGATCGTGGCCGTCCCGACCGCAGCGTGGGCGCATTGCCACGAAAGCAGCAGGCCGAGGGCCACCGACGAGCGCCGGATCCAGGCGCGGCCGAAGTGCGAGCGTTCGAAGAACATGCCAGGCTCCCCTGGGGCCCCATGCCCCGGTCGGCGAATCCTGTGTGTCTCGTCCGCTCGCGTCTCGCCGAAGCCTTCCGTTGCAGGATTCGACCAGCCGATCGCGTCAATCGGCCAGGTTCTGCCGCCGAAACTCGCTGGGTGTCAGCCCGGTCGCGGCCTTGAAGGCGCGGTTGAACGGTCCGATCGACTGGAAGCCGGCATCGAGCGCGATCGTCAGCACCGGCAACCCGCGGCGGGCCGGGTCGCGAAGCGCATCGCGCGCATCGTCGAGCCGGTACGAATTGACGAACGCGTTGAAGTTGCGGTGTCCGAGACGGCGATTGATCAGCCGTCGCAGCCGGTATTCGGGCAGCGACAGCCGTGCGGCGAGACGGCCGATCGTGAGGCCGTCGCTCCGATACGCGCGCTCGTCGCGCATCAGCCGCTGCAACGCGTCGATGCGGCGTTCGTCCTCGACGTCGGCTGCGGCGTCGGCTGGGTCGTCCGTCGGATCGCCGCGGTGCGGGTCGTCATCGATCGGCGTCCCCGCGAACTGCGCGCCCGGCGACGCAGGGCTTCGCGCCGGCGGCAGCCAGGCCGACGGGCCGATCCGGAAGGTGGCGAAGCTGACCAGCCCGACGATCGAGAGCAGGCCGGCGGTGTCGAGCGCGGCGGTCCACGCGACCAGACGCCCGTTCGGCGACGCGAGGCGAGTGGCGAGCAGTGCGAGCGTGTAGACGATGCCGGCCACGACGACGAACGAACGCACCCGGCGACGCCCCTCGACCAGGTCCACCCGCCAGGTCGTCGCCGCGGCGACCGCCGCCAACAGCGCGAACAGCAGCGGCGCACCGCGTTGGATCGCGATGCCGATCCGACCGGGGACCGAGACCCCGGCGAAGCCGGCCGTGCAGTTCGCGGCGCTCACGCCGGCCACCGCCAGCCAGGCGATCACGTGCCACGGGCCGAGCGCGAAGTCGTCGTCGAACAGCGACTGGACGAAGACCCAGAACAGCACGGCGTTGCCGACCGCGATGCCGACGAGCGGTGCCTGCCAGACGCGCGGGACGGTGGCCTCGAAGAGCGGCTGCGACCCGACGGTCTGCACGATCAGGCCGAAGGCGAACACCGCGAAGACCCGAATCGACCGTTCGTGCGGGCGCTCGCGGAGCGCGACCCCCGCGGCCAGCAGCAGCAGCGCGATCACGGCGCCGCGAAGCGCCGCATCGACGAGCGTCGCCGCGTTCGCTACCGGGATCATCGCCGCCCGCTCGCGCCGCCTGCCGGCCGGCCGTCGCCGCCTCCGCGGGACACGATCGTGACCGGATCGGCCGCCTTCAGGACGGCCTGAGCAGCACGATCAACGCGCCGCCGCCGCCGTCGTGCTCGCGCGCCTGGCAGAACGCGAGGATCTCCTCCTTCTGCATCAGCCAGCTCTTGACCTTGCCCTTCAGCACCGGCTGCTTGCCGATCGAGCCGTGGCCCTTGCCGTGCACGATGCGGACGCAGCGGAGGTGGTGCTTGATCGCTTCGCGGAGGAACGTGCCGACCATCTCGCGCGCCCCGTCGACCCGCGCGCCGTGCAAATCGACCTCCGCCTGGATGATCCAGTGACCCTGGCGGAGCTTCCGCAGCACGGTCGGCCCGACGCCCTCGCGATGCCACGACAGTTGCTCGTCGGTGTCGAGCACCGCGTCGGCGTCGAAGTCGTCGGAGATCGATTCGGCGAGCGCCGCGGCCTCGTCGCGTCGATGCTGGTGGGCGATCGGCTCCGGACGCGGTCGACGATGCGTCGCGCGGGCGCTGACCTTCAGCGGCTGCACCGCACCCACCGCTTCGCGGAAGACGTTTTGCTCCCGCGCGGTCTCGAGGGTGGCCCGTCGCTGCGCCTCGTCGGCCAGGGCCCGCTGGCGCGCTTCGCGTTCGAGCGTGTCGCGAAGGTCGGCGAGGTCGGCAAGCTGGCGGACGCGCGGCGGCATGGCAAAGTGACGGGGTGCACGGGGAACGTCGGACGGATGATAGGCGAACGGCCCGGTCGGTGAATCGTGCTTTCGCGAGGAGAGCGGCCCGTGGCTGAACGCATGCAATCGCCCTGGCGGCTGGCGCTCGGCGCGACGGGAATCGTCTTCGGCGACATCGGCACCAGCCCGCTCTACGCGTTTCGCGAGAGCTTCATCGGGCACCACGCGCTGCCGCTCGACGACGCGCATGTGCTCGGGGTGCTGTCGATGCTGGTCTGGTCGCTGTTCCTCGTCGTCACCGTCAAGTACGTCCTGATCACGATGCGTGCCGACAACCAGGGCGAGGGGGGCAGCTTCGCGCTGCTGGCGATGATCCGCAGCGTCGCGCCGGACGGCCGGGCCGTGAAGTGGATCGGCGGCGCCGCGTTGATCGCGACCGGCCTCTTCTACGGCGACGCGATGATCACGCCGGCGATCTCGATCCTGTCGGCCGTCGAGGGGATGGCGCTGCTCGACAGCCGCTTCGAGCAGGCCGTCGTGCCGCTGACGCTCGTCATCGTCGCGGCGCTGTTCTGGATCCAGCGGAGCGGCACCGGCGCGCTCGGCACGTGGTTCGGCCCGGTGATGCTGCTGTGGTTCGCGGTCATCGCGGTGCTCGGCCTGGGCCAGGTGGTCGGCCATCCCGGCGTGCTCGCGGCCGCGAGTCCGACGTACGCGATCGCGTTCCTCGTCGACGAGCCGCTGCGCGCGTTCTTCACGCTCGGGACCGTGGTGCTCGCGATCACCGGCGCCGAGGCGCTGTACGCCGACATGGGCCATTTCGGTCGGAAGCCGATCGCGCGCGCGTGGATCTGGCTGATCCTGCCGTCGTTGCTGCTCTGCTACGCGGGTCAGTCGGCGCTGGTGCTGGTCGATCCGGACGCGATCCGCTCGCCGTTCTACCTGATGGCGCCGGCGGCGACGCTGCCGTTCCTGATCGTGCTCGCGTCGCTGGCGACCGTCATCGCCAGCCAGTCGATCATCAGCGGTGCGTTCTCGGTGACGCAGCAGGCGGTGCGCCTCGGCTACCTGCCGCGCCTGTCGATCCTGCACACGTCGAGCCACACGCGCGGGCAGGTGTTCGCGCCGGCGGTCAACCTGCTGCTGTTCGCGTCGGTGGTCGCGCTGGTGCTCGGGTTCCGCAGCTCGTCGGCGCTCGCCGCCGCGTTCGGCCTCGCGGTCACCGCGACGATGGTGCTGACGACGCTGATCGTCGGCTACGTGATCTTCCGCATCTGGAAGTGGAATCCGTTGTGGGCCGTGCCGCTCTACGTCGTGCTGCTGCTGCTCGATCTCGGCCTGTTCGCCGCGTCCACCACCAAGTTCCTCGACGGCGGCTGGCTGCCGGTCACGGTCGCCGGCTACCTGGTGCTGTCGTTCGC
>CAXTDA010000158.1:0-4570 GCA_964242935.1 uncultured Burkholderiaceae bacterium
AGAGCCCGTACAGCGCCAGCGCGTCCTTGCGCTCGTAGTGCAACGCGTTGACGAGATAGAGCACCAGCAGCGCCCGCATCCCGTAGTAACTGAACCGTTCCCACATCTCGGTGAGGAACAGCACCGGCAGCGCGCGCGGATGACGGTCCGGCGGAGCGGGGGTGCTGCGGGCCGGGTAGTCGGTCAGTACGGTCATCGGAAGCGGGCGGTCGAGGGGAGTGGCGGCATTATCGGCGGCCGCGATCGACGGGGAGGTGCATCCGGCGCCGCGCCGTCGCGTCCGACGCGCGGCGTCAGACCAGCCGTCGGCCGGTCAGTCGGTCGAGCGTGCGGAGCGGCGACGCGTCGACGGCGCCGATCGACGCCAGCGGCAGGCGGTAGGTCTGCTCGAACAGGAACTGGCCCGACATCGCGGCATGCATGACCTGGTCCGAGAAGCAGATCCACGTCGTGCCCGGCAGGAAGTCCACGTCGCGCTGCGGGCAGGTGCGCTGATAGTCGGAGTCGCCCTTCGCGAGGTCGTGCAGCTGCAGCATCAGGTGGTCGTAGGCCGAGCGCCGGCTCTTCGTGATGCCCAGGTGGTGCAGCAGCCACGCGCCGCCGGGGGGCAGGCCGCGCGTGCGCGGCAGGAAGCGGCGCGCCATCGCGGCGAACGGTTCGCCGACCCGCCAGCCGCGCGGCACCGCGTCGGGATGCACGTTCGTGAACACGCGCAGGATGCGGTCGCCGTGCGTCGGGTTCGAGGGGAACGCGTCGACGTGGAGCCGCGTGTCGTCCTTCCGCCAGGACAGGGCCTTGCCCGACGCCGTGTCGCCGATCGCGCGGGGTCGAAAGCTGGTCCCGGTCGCGTGGCGTTCGGCGCGGTAGGTCGGGAACAGTCCGTCGACCAGCGCGTGCGCCGACGCCGCATAGCGCCCGATCATCGCCGCGACCCGGTCGCGGGTCGCACCGGTCGCCGTCGTTCCCGCGATCCCGGCGCGGCCGGCGCGGACGTAGACGCTCTTTCGCTGGTCGTCTGCGATCGATGCGTCGAAGAGCGCGCGTTCGTCGGCCGACACGGGGAACGGCAACGCCGGACAGACCACGACGCCGCCGCGTTCGACGACGGCCTGCAGCGTCGCGTCCGGCGATCGATCGCGCCAGCGGTCCACGTCCGCGCGATGGAGCTCGGTGACCGCGTCGCTCATCGCGTCGATCAGTCCACCAGCGCCAGGACCGCGTCGTACTCGGCCGGGGTCACCGGCGTGATCGACAGGCGGTTGCCGCGCTGGAGCACGACCATCGTCTCGAGCGTCTTTCGGGTCCGCATCTCGGCCAGCGACAGCAGCCGCGTCTTTCGCGTCACGCGCACGTCGACCAGCATCCAGCGCGGCTTCTCGCGAGTCGCCTTCGCATCGAAGTAGTGGCTCTTCGGATCGAACTGGGTCTCGTCGGGGTAGGCCGTGCTGGCCACCTCGCCGATCCCCGCGATGCCCGGCTCGGGACAGCTCGAGTGATAGAAGAGGACCGGGTCGCCGACCGTCATCCCGTCGCGCATGAAGTTGCGCGCGGTGTAGTTGCGCACGCCGAACCAAGCGACCGTCGCGTCGGGCATCGCGAGCACGTCATCGACCGAGACCTCGCTCGGTTCGGACTTCATCAGCCACGCCTTCATCGCGCGGAGGTCCCGTCGCACAAAAAAGGACGGCCGACGAATGGATCGTCGGCCGCTGAGAGAGGGCCCCGCCAATGCCGCCAGACCGTCTTCCTGAACCGGTCGGTCCAGGGGGTCGCAGTCAACGGTGCCTTAGGTTCATCCGACGAGGGATGATCACAACAGCACCGCGATGTTCCACAACCAAGTAACACAAGTTGGTACAGGAAAATTGGTCTAAAGCGAACACAGCAGGGTGATCGAACTGGTCAATCGACAACGCGTCAGGTCCGGCGTCGCCACGAAGTCAGAACAGGCGTTCCTGGTTCGCGAGGGCGGTGTCGAGCAGCGCGTTGATCGACTGCATTCTACGCACAATCTCCGGGTCGGCAATCGCATCGTCCGGCTCGGGAATCTTCGGGGCCTTCGTCGCGTCGGCGGTCGTTGCGCGCGACAGCAGTTGTCCCGCGATGTCGAGCGCGGCGAAGACCGCGATGCGTTCGGTGCCGGCGACCTTGCCGCGATCGCGGACGATCTGCATGTTGCGGTCGACGTGCGCCACCGCGGCGAGCAGCGTGTCGCGCTCGGCGGGCTCGCACGACAGCCGGTAGTCGCGGCCGAGGATCTGCACGGTCAGCTGCTCCATCGCGCGATCGATGCTCAAGGGTCCGACGGCATTCGGGCGATCACGTCTTCGACCCGGACGCGCGCGCTGTCGAGCCGCTCGCGCAACCGCTGGTTCTCGCCGTCGCGTCGATCGACGGCGACGCGCAGTGCCTGGTTCTCGTCGCGCAGCGTCTGCACGAGTCGCGCGAGCGCCGCGACGCGGTCCGCGATGCGGTCGAGTTCGAGCACGAGTCCCTGGGTCATGGCGGATGCGGGTCGATCGTTGACTTTTACCGTTGCGGATGCGGCGTTCTTGCTTCGTTGGCGCGGATGGAGTATAAAGGCGCGGCAAAATTTTCAAGTCGAGTCTGTTGGTCGTTCGTCAACGCGGTCGCTGTTTTCCGCGGTTCGTCGCTTGTCCAGTTCTTCCCTTGACAGTTCTGCACCCGTTCGCGCGGCACGTTCGCGCATTTTTATCTTCGCAAGGAAAGCAATATGGCAACCGGTACCGTAAAGTGGTTCAACGACGCTAAGGGCTTCGGCTTCATCACCCCGGACGAAGGCAGTGGCGACCTGTTCGCTCACTTCTCCGAGATCCAGGGCAGCGGCTTCAAGTCGTTGCAGGAAAACCAGAAGGTCTCGTTCGAAGTGACCAAGGGCCCGAAGGGCCTGCAAGCGTCCAAGATCACGCCGCTGTAAGGCGTCTTCAGACGGCACGATCTTCGGATCGCGGTCTGTTTCAACAAAAAGCGCACCTCCGGGTGCGCTTTTTGTTGGTGCCGTGCCCTCACGCAAGACGGAGGCTCGATGAGCGAAGCGGAAGAGCAGGATGCACGGCCGGTGTTGCCGTTCGCCGTGGACGACGTCCCGTGGGAGCCGTGGTCGGAAGGTGTCCGCTTCGGTGGTCGCGTGAAGCCGATCGGCGCGAAGGCCGGCGGATCGCGGGTCGGGGTGCTGGTCGAGGAACTGCCGCCCGGTCGGCAGTCGGTGCCGCTCCACTGGCATACCGACGAGGAGGAACACGTGTGGTTCCTCGAAGGACGGGCGACCCTGCGGCTCGGTGCCGAGCGCCACGAGGTCCGGGCAGGCGACTACGTCTGCTTTCCCGCCGGACGTCCGCTCGGCCACTGCATCGTCAACGACGGCGATGCGCCGTGCCGCTACCTCGTCATCGGCGAGCGGTCGCCGAACGACGTCTGCCTCTATCCGGACTCCGGCAAGGTGCTGATGCGTGCAGCCGGGCGGCTGATCGTGTCGAACGGTCCCCCGCGTGACTACTGGGACGGCGAGAAGGTCGACGAGCCGCCGGTCCGCTGATCCGACCGACCTGCCGGATCAGCGACGGCCGCGATAGCCGCCTCGATATCCACCGCGGTAGCCATAACCGCCCCGCCATACGTAGCCGAGCGACAGCGAGACGCCAGGGAACCAGGGGTAGTAGCCACCGTAATACGGGTAGCCGTAATAGCCGTACGAGTAGGCCGGGTAGACCGGAACCCCGTACGCGTACGGCACGGTCGCGGCCTGACGCTGTGCGTCGATGTCGGCCTGGTCCTCGCGCTGTACCTGCGCATTGGCCGCCGCGTAACGGTCGCGGTCTGCCTGATCGAGCGGACGCGAGGCCAGTGCCGCGCTCTGCGCCGGCGTCAACCGCGCGACGGGGACGGGTTGGTAGACCGGATAGCTGACGCAACCGGTGAGAGCGGCCGCCGCTGCAGCGGCGGCCAGTGACGTGTAGCGATTCATGATGTTCCTTTGCTTCGAACCGGATCCGGCTTGTTCGAGTCGTCCGGTGGCCGGCGGTTCGGCGCACGAGCGGCAACGGCCGAAATAATTTTCGTCTCAGTGCCTCTGCTGCGCCGGTGCGCGCACCCCGTCGAGGGTATTCGACGTGGCGAAGAGTTGCGCGCAGTCGACCATGTCGAAGTCGTAACTCTTGTTGCAGAATTCGCAGGCGACGTGGATCCCGCCCATCTCCTCGAGCGTCTCGTCGACTTCCCGCTCGCCGAGCGAGACCAGCATCGCCGCGACGCGCTCGCGCGTGCAGCTGCAACGAAACGCGCACGGCACCGGGTCGTACACCGCGAGCGTCTCCTCCCAGAACAGCCGGCGCATCAGGGTTGGCGGATCGACACCGAGCAGCTCGTTCCGCTGGAGCGTGTTCGCGAACGTGACGGCGCGCTCCCAGACTTCCTCGGCACGCGCCTCGGCGTCGGGGTCGAAGACCGACGGGGCACCGCCGCCTTCGAGCGGCAGCTTCTGCAGGAGCAGCCCGTTCGCGTGCTCGTCGTCGGCCGCGAGCCAGAGCTGCGTGTGCAGCTGCTCGGAGCG
>CAXTDA010000158.1:4670-8238 GCA_964242935.1 uncultured Burkholderiaceae bacterium
CCGTGGATCTGCATGATCAGCGCGCCGTTGAACTTCAGGTTCGCCGACAGCAGGACGCTCGCGGCGACGAGTTCGCCGAGGAGGCGCAGGACCGGCTCCGGATACGCATGGCGCTCCTTGATCTGACGCCAGGTCGCCGCGAGCGAGACGATCTCGCCGCGGACCGGCGAGCGCGTGCTCGAGCCCGCGTCGAAAAGGAACTTGTGCAGCGTGTCGGTCATCGGCCCGCCGCCTCGCCGGCGGGTCCGTCGATGCGCACCGCCTCTTCCCGGTACACCACCGCCTCGGCGACGTAGTGCCCGGCCGCGAAGCGCACGCGCTCGACGTCGGCCGGCGCGAGTTCGCGGATCACGCGCGCCGGGCTGCCGACGATCATCACGTTGTCGGGGAAGACCTTGCCCTCGGTGACCAGCGAGCCGGCGCCGACCAGACAGCCCTTGCCGATCACCGCGCGGTTGAGGACGACGGCCTGGATGCCGATCAGCGAGCCGTCGCCGATCGTGCAGCCGTGCAACATCACCTGGTGGCCGATCGTCACGTCCTCGCCGATCTCGAGCGGGATGCCTTCGTCGACGTGCAGGATGGAGCCGTCCTGCACGTTGCTGCCCGCACGGATCGTGATCGTCGCGCTGTCGCCGCGGATGACGGCCTGCGGCCACACGCTGACGCGATCCTCGAGCACGACGCTGCCGACGACGGTCGCGCTGTCGTGCACGTAGGCGCTGGGCGCGATCGCGGGCACACGTTCGCCGAGCTTGTAGATGGCCATTCGTCGTCCGCATCGAGTCGTCGGGAGGCGCCGGGACACTGCGTCCGGCGCGCATTCATTCTACCGACCGATCCGGCGACGACGAACGGATGGACGCGTCATGCGGGTCGCTCCGCACCGCGATGCGTTCGTCGAAGACGAAACACTCGCCGCGCCAGTGCGCGTCGCCGACCCGGGCGAAGTAGTTGAGGATGCCGCCGTCGAGCTGCATCACGCGCTCGAAGCCGGCCTCGCGCATGTAGAGCGCCGCCTTCTCGCAACGGATGCCGCCGGTGCAATAGGTGACCACCGTCCGGTCCGCCAGCGCCGGACGCAACGCGCCGACCGCGTCCGGGAACGCGTCGAAGCGCGCGAGCCCGAGGTCCAGGGCGCCTTCGAACGACCCGTGGTCGACCTCGAACGCATTCCGGGTGTCGAGCAGCACGATCGGCCGTCCTTCGTCGTCGTGACCCTGCGCGAGCCAGGCTGCGAGCCGCTCGGGGGCGACCGTGGGCGCGCGTCCCGTCGCAGGCCGCACCGACGGCCGGCGCATCGTGACGATCTCGTCCCTGTGCCGGACCTTCAGCCGGGCGAACGGGCGGGTCGCGGACGCGCTCCGCCTGACGTCGAGCGCTGTGAGGGCCGCGATGCCGTCGACATCGACGAACAGCGGGTCGGTCGCGAGCCAGCCGAGGAAGTCGTCGACCGATGTCGCTTGGCCGGAGAGAAACAGGTTGATCCCTTCGGCCGCGACGATGATCGTGCCCTTCAGGTCGAGCGCCTCGCCATGCGCACGCAACGGCGCGACGAGGGCCGCCGGGTCGCGGAGCGCGACGAAACGATAGGCGGCGAGGTTGACGACGGACACGGCGCGCGATTATAGGAGCGGCCGTGAACGCGTCCGCCGTCCGGAGGCCGGACCCCCGCACGCTAAAATGCCGCATGCCCGACCCCGCTTTCGACGACCTGCCGCGTGACCCCCGGTTCGTGCATCTGCGGATGCATTCGGAGTATTCGATCTCCGACGGCATCGTGCGCATCGACGGCGCGGTCGCGGCCGCCGCGCGCGATGCGCAGCCGGCGCTCGCGCTGACCGACCTGTCGAACTGCTTCGGCCTCGTCCGCTTCTACCAGGCCGCCCGCGCGGCCGGCGTCAAGCCGATCGCCGGCTGCGATGTGTGGATCAGCGGCGAAGGCGACGGCGTGCATCGCTCGGCGTCGCGCGCGCTGCTGCTCGCGAAGGACGACCGCGGCTACCTCGCGCTCTGCGAACTGCTGACCCGCAGCTACCTCGAGAACGCGTCGCAGGGCCGCGCCGAGATCCGCTTCGACTGGTTCGATGCCGTCGGTACCGACGGCCTGATCGCGTTGTCGGGCGCGCAGGCCGGCGACATCGGCCTCGCGCTCGCCGGCGGGCGCCACGCGCAGGCCGAGGAGCGGGCGAAGCGCTGGTCGACCCGCTTTCCGGGGGCGTTCTACATCGAACTGCAACGCTACGGCCAGCCCGACGCCGAGACCTACATCGACGCGGCGGTGGCGCTCGCCGGTCGCCTCGGCTTGCCGGTCGTCGCCACGCATCCGGTGCAGTTCCTCACGCGCGCCGAGTACGTCGCGCACGAGGCGCGGACCTGCATCGCCGACGGCGAGATGCTCGCGAACCCGCGACGCGTGCGGCGCTTCACGCCCGAGCAGTTCCTGAGGTCGCAGGACGAGATGGCGACAATCTTCGCAGACATCCCGTCGGCGACGATCAACGCGGTCGAGATCGCGAAGCGCTGCAACCTCGCGCTGCAGCTGCACAAGCCGCGGCTGCCGCTGTTCCCGACGCCCGCCGGCCGGACGCTCGACGAGCACCTGCGGATCGAGGCCGAGGCCGGCCTGGGGCGCCGGCTGGAGCACCTGTATCCCGATCCGTCGGCGCGCGAAGCCGAACGGCCGCGCTACGCGGCACGCCTCGCGTTCGAGTCCGCGACGATCTGCAAGATGGGTTTCCCCGGCTACTTCCTGATCGTCGCCGACTTCATCAACTGGGCGAAGACGCACGGCGTGCCGGTCGGTCCCGGACGGGGCTCGGGGGCCGGGTCGCTGGTCGCGTACTCCCTCGGCATCACGGACCTCGACCCGCTCGCGTACAACCTGCTGTTCGAGCGCTTCCTCAATCCCGAGCGGGTGTCGATGCCCGACTTCGACATCGACTTCTGCCAGAACCGTCGCGACGAGGTCATCGCCTACGTGCGCGAGCGCTACGGTGCCGACCGGGTGGCGCAGATCATCACCTTCGGGAGGCTCCAGGCCCGCGCCGTGCTGCGCGACGTCGGCCGCGTGCTGCAGATGCCCTACGGGCAGGTCGACCGGCTCTGCAAAATGGTGCCGCAGAACCCGGCAAATCCGGTGACATTGAAAAAGGCGATCGAAGGGGAGCCCCGCTTCGCCGAGGAGATGGAAAAGGAGCCGATCGTCGGCACGTTGCTCGACATGGCGCAGCGGCTCGAAGGGCTCTACCGCCACGCCTCGACGCATGCCGCAGGCATCGTCATCGGCGACCGGCCGCTTTCGGAGCTCGTGCCGATGTATCGCGATCCCCGCTCCGACATGCCGGTCACGCAGTTCAACATGAAGCTGGTGGAGGAGGCCGGGCTGGTGAAGTTCGACTTCCTCGGCCTGAAGACGCTGACCGTGCTGACGACGGCGGTCAGACTCATCCGCCGTCGCGGGATCGAGATCGATCTCGCCCGCCTGCCGCTCGACGATGAGAAGACCTACGCGATGCTGTCGCGCGGCGAGGTGGTCGGCGTGTTCCAGGTGGAATCGGCCGGCATG
>CAXTDA010000159.1:0-8219 GCA_964242935.1 uncultured Burkholderiaceae bacterium
GTACTTCAGCGTGCAGGCATCGGCCGCATCGCGCGTTGCCTTGTCGGGTGAGACGTTCGCGATCAGCGACAGCGGGCCGTCGAGGTCGCCGGTCGCGATCGAGAGCCGGTTCCATTCGTCGAAGATGCCGGCCGGGCCCTTCTTCGCTTCCATCGCGGCCCGCGTCTTCCGGAAGCCCGCGATGGTGTCGTCGCAGGTCGCCTCGATCGTCGCGGCGTCGGGGATCGGAATGGTCGGCCGGGCCGGCGCGGCCGCCGAGCTGCCGGTCGCGAGCAGCACCGAGGCGGCGACGAGCGAGAGGCGAAGGACGTGTCGGATGAGCATGGACTCGGTCATGGATTCGGTCGATGGGCGGTGAGTCCGCGTCACGCGGAGTTCTTGTTCTTCTGCCACTGCACGTCGCTGCCGCCCGCGTGCCGGTTCAGCACGCGCGCGAGGACGAACAGCAGGTCGGACAGGCGGTTCAGGTAGTGGCGCGCCTCCACGCGCACCGGCTCGGCCTTGCCGAGCGCGACGACCGCGCGTTCGGCGCGGCGGGCGACGGTCCGCGCGACGTGCGCGACGCTCGCGGCCCGCGAACCGCCGGGCAGGATGAATTCGGCGAGGCGCGGCAGCTTCGCGTTGTAGGTCGCGAGCCAGTCGTCGAGCGCGGCAACCTGCGATTCGGTCACCATCGTGTAGCCCGGGATCGACAACTCGCCGCCGAGATCGAACAGGTCGTGCTGGATGTCGTTCAACACGGCGCGGATGTCGTCGGGCAGGTCCTCGCAGACGAGCACGCCGAGGGTGCTGTTCAACTCGTCGACGTCGCCCATCGCGTGGACGCGGAGCGCGTCCTTGTCGGTCCGCGTGCCGTCGCCGAGGCCGGTCGTGCCGTCGTCGCCGGTGCGCGTCGCGATCTGCGTCAGTCGTTTGCCCATGGGACCCGTGGTTGTCGTCGAGTGCCCGGGTCGGGCCGACGCGAAGCGCGCGATTATAGAGAAGCGTCCCGGGGCGCCGCGAACGGTGCGACAGGACGCGCCGACGGCGGACGAAGCGCGCGGACGGGTGCGACGCGAGGCTACTCCGCGTCGCTGACGCTCTTCACGGCGTCGAGCGCGCGCAACCGCTCGAGGACCAGTCGTGCGTCGCGCGGACTGATGCGCTCGAGCACGATCGTGACGTCGTCGAGTCCGTCGCTCTCGCTTTGCTGCACGATGAACTGCCGGACCTGCGACACCCTGGCCCCGAGCACCTCGTGCAGCACGTCGATTCGCATCGTTCCGCGTTCGGCCGTCACGCGGACGCGGAGGCTCTGGCGACGCGCGCGATAGCGTTCCTCGAGCGGCTTCACGCCCGCGAGGATGACCAGGATGATCACCGTCGACACCGCCGCGGCCAGGTAGAGGCCGCTGCCGACCGCGAGCCCGATCGCGGCGACCGACCACAGGCTCGCCGCGGTCGTGAGGCCACGGACGATCTCGCCGCGGAGCAGGATCGTGCCGGCGCCCAGGAAGCCGATGCCCGAGACGACCTGCGCGGCAATGCGCGACGGATCGAGGGCGACGTGGTCCTGCTGCAGCACATCGGCGAAGCCGTGCGCGGACACGATCATCAGCAGGCAGGAACCGACGCAGACCAGCATGTGCGTGCGCAGCCCCGCCGCCCAGTTGAGGCGCTCGCGCTCGAGGCCGACCAGACTGCCGAGGAGCGCTCCGATCGACAGACGCAGGACGAGTTCGGAATCGCTCAGCATGTCGGCGGGTCGCGGCTCCTCAGGAAGCCAGGTCCAGATACCTCGCGCAGCCCCGCAGTGCGCAGTCGTCGGCGGCGACGTAGCGCACCGACAGCCCGTCGAGCCAGTCGCGGTAACGACCCTTGTCGATGAAGCGCTCGAGGAAGGCGGCGCGATCGAACGCGTCGCCGAGATGCCCGAGCACGCCGCCGGTGAGGTACACGCCGCCCGATGCGCGGAAGACGAGCGCGAGGTCGCCAGCGAACGCGCCGAGCATGCCGCTGAACTGCCTGACGCTTCGGGCCGCGCTGCTGCCGGGGTCGGCCTTCGCTCCGGCGACGACCGCGCTCGGGTCGCCGTCCGCGACGCCGTGCAGGTCGTCGTCGGGCGCGAGCGCCGCGTGCACGAGCGCGAGGCCGGCGCCGCAGCACACCCGCTCCCAGGACGCCCGGCCGTAACGGCGCTTCGCGAGCTCGAAGATCCGCCGATCGTCGTCGGTGACGACGGCGAATCCCATGTGCCCGCCTTCGCTCGTGACCGCGACCGGCGCGCCCTCCCCGTCGATCGACGGCACCAGCGCCGCGCAGCCGAGCCCGGTGCCCGGTCCGAGGATCACGCGCGCGGCCGGTCGCGATGCGGCGTCGGGTCCCGCCGACGGACCGGGCCGACCCGAGCCGCCGGTGATCGCGACCGTGTCGTCCTCGTTCAGCATCTCGAGGCCGTAGGCCTGCGCGGCGAAGTCGTTGATCAGCGAGACGCGCGGCAGCCCGAGCGCGCCCTCGAGACCGCGCGCGCTGACCTTCCACGGCGCGTTCGTGAAGTGCGCCTCGCCGTCAGGCGAGATCGGCGCGGCCACCGCGAGGCAGACCGCATCGACGTCGTCGTCGGCGCTGCCGGCGTCGGCCAGGTAGCGACGGACCAGCGTCTCGAGGTCGGGGAATCCGGCGTTGCGGTACTCGCGCCGCTCGACGATGCGCCCGTCGCGGACGATCGCGAAGCGGCCATTGGTACCGCCGATGTCGGCGACGAGGCGGGGCGACGACGTCTTCGAGGAGGCGGCCATGGGATGCGGACGGGACGAGGCTGATCGAGCCGGCGATTGTAAGGTCGCGTCCGACGGACGATCCATCGCGACGGACAGGGACTAAACTCGTCGACCAGTAGACGTCGCAGCGAAGACGTCGCAGCGAAGACGTCGCGGCCCGTCCCCCCGGCCGGATGCCGCGAGACCACCGAGCGAGACCGCGATGAACCAACCGATGCCGCACCCGTCGTTGCTGAGGAAGCCGCTGCCCGCGGCCTTCGTCGACGCTGTCACCGATCGTTTCGGCGATCGCTTCTCGATGACCGAGGCGGTCCGTGCGCATCACGGCCGCGACGAGTCGGCGTTCGACCCGATGCTGCCCGACGGCGTGGTGTTCGCGCACAGCACCGAGGAGGTCGCCGCGGTCGTCGTGCTGTGCGCCGAACACGACGTGCCGGTCATCCCGTACGGCAGCGGCTCGTCGCTCGAAGGCCACCTGCTCGCGATCCGCGGCGGCATCTCGCTCGACGTCTCCGAGATGAACCGCGTGATCGCGGTCAACGCCGAGGACCTCACCGCCACCGTGCAGGCCGGCGTGACGCGGAAGCAGCTCAACGTCGAGATCAAGGACACCGGCCTCTTCTTCCCGATCGATCCGGGTGCCGACGCGTCGCTCGGCGGCATGGCGGCCACCCGCGCGTCGGGCACCAACGCGGTCCGCTACGGGACGATGCGCGAGAACGTCGTGTCGCTGACCGTCGTTACCGCGGACGGCAAGATCGTCCGGACCGCGCGGCGCGCGCGAAAGTCGTCGGCCGGCTACGACCTCACGCGCATCTTCGTCGGCAGCGAGGGCACGCTCGGCATCATCACCGAGGTCACCGTCCGGCTCTATCCGCAGCCGGAGGCGATCTCGGCCGCGGTCTGCAACTTCCCGACGGTCGACGACGCGGTGCGCTGCGTGATCCAGACGATCCAGATGGGCGTGCCGGTGGCGCGCGTCGAGTTGCTCGACGCCGCGTTCGTGAAGGCGGTGAACGCGCACAGCCGGCTGACGCTGAAGGAGACGCCGCTGCTGCTGTTCGAGTTCCACGGCACCGAACACGGCGTGAAGGAGCAGGCCGAGCTCGTGCAGGAGATCGCGAGCGATCATGGCGGCATGGAGTTCTCGTGGGCGACGCAGCCCGAGGACCGCACGAAGCTCTGGACCGCGCGGCACAACGCGTACTTCGCGGGCCTGCAGGTCAAGCCCGGGACGCGCGCGATCACGACCGACGTCTGCGTGCCGATCTCGCGGCTCGCCGAATCGATCGCGACCACGGTCGCCGACTGCGAACGCTCGCCGCACATCCCGTCGCTGATCCTCGGCCACGTCGGCGACGGCAACTATCACGTGATGCTGCTCGTCGACCCCGCGAAGCCCGAGGAATTCGTCGAAGCCGAGAAGATCAACCATGCGCTGGTGTCGCGCGCGATCCAGATGGACGGCACGTGCACCGGCGAGCACGGCGTGGGCCTGCACAAGATGCCGTTCCTCGTCGAGGAACACGGCGAGGACGCGCTCGACCTGATGCGTTCGCTCAAGCGCGCGTTCGACCCGAAGAACATCCTGAATCCGGGCAAGATCGTCGCGCTCGAGTAGCTCGCGGAGGCCGCCTGCCTGCGAGCGCCTGGGCCGATTCGTCGCCCGGGCGCCGATTCGTCGTTCGCTGCCCGACCTTCAGGGGCAAGGCAGATCGCGCAGGTAAGTCCTGCACTCCTCCGTCGTCAGGCTGCGCGTCGCGCGGGCGTGCGCCATGGCCTTCAGCTGCTCCACGTCGAACGGATGGACGCGGACCACGCCATCGATGGTGACCGTCGTCACGCGCCCGCCATCGCTGCTGAACACGACGTCCTTCACCTCGCGCTCATGGTTCAGCACGCCGAGCAAGGCACCGCTGTTCGCGTCCCAGATGCGTGCGGTCCGGTCCCAGCTTCCGGTCACGATGCGACGGCCATCCGCGCTGAATGCGATGGCCTCGATGGCGCCGTCGTGCCCTTGCAGCGACACGGGTGCCTTGTCGGGCGAACTCAGGTCCCAGACCTGGGCGGTCTTGTTGATGTTGGCTGCCGCCAGCCGGTCGCCCTGGCGGCTGAACTTGACGTCCATCACGTAGCCTCGGGGCTCGAGCACTCGCGGCTGCGTCTCCGGATGCGCCATGTTCCACAGCAGGATCTTGCCGCTCTCGAGGGTGCCGGCCAACCACTGGCCGTCGAAGCTGAACACGACGCCTCGGGCACGGTCCCGGGCCGATTCGGGCTGGGCCAGCGCGATGGGACCGGTACCGACCCGCCAGAGCTTGAACTTGCCGCTCCGTTCGGCCGTCGCTGCGTAGGTACCGGCCGCGTTCAGGGCGATGAAATCGTCGAAGACGAACTGATCCGGCGACATCTCGAAAATCGGTCGATCGCTGTCGACGTCCCAGACGAACGCATGGTTCTCGCTCAAGCTGGCCAACCGCCGACCATCGAGGCTGAAGCTCACTCGCATGATGGCCTCGCGGTCGTGCTTGTCGAGCGTTCGCACCAGCTTCGTGCCGCTCCAGAGCTGTACCTCCCCGCTGGTCTTGCCGGTGGCCATGTGGCTCGCATCGGCGCTCAGGCAGAGGCTCCGCACGGCGCCGATGGACCCGTAGGCCGCGACTTCGCCGGTACCGGCATTCCAGAACGGCACCGTGCTGTCCGGATTCGCGGTCAGCAGGCGTTCACCATCGTCGCTGAAGGCGGTCATCGTCACCTTGTCGACCAGGCCGCGCACGCTCCAGATGCGCAGGGCGCCGTCCCAGCCGACGCTCGCGACCCGGTCCTTGTCCGAGCTGAACGCGACGCCCGCGATCGGATCGCTGGGGCCGCGCAACACGCGCAACTCGCGCCCGCTGTCCACGTCGTACAGGCGCAGCGTCGCATCGGCACTCCCGGTCACGATGACGCGACCTTCGTTTCCGAACGCAACGTCGAAGACGGAATTCACATGTCCGTACAATTCGCGGTGGAGCTTCAGCGTGTCCTTGGCGACCTCCCACAGACTGACCATCGAGTCCTTGCCACCGGTGGCGAGCAGCTGGCCGTCGGGGCTGAGACGAACGAAATACAGCTCGTCGCTGCTGACCGTCAGGCGGGGCATCCGCGGCTCGCCCGTCGCCGCATCCCAGATCTGTACCGTGCGATCGTTGCTGGCCGACGCCAGCGTCTTGCCGTCTGCGCTGAAGCTGAGCTGGAACGCATAGAACTGCTTCATCGCCCCTCGCGTCTCGACCCGCGCTCCCGAGCGCACGTCCCAGATCGTGATCCTGCCGTCGACCTCGGCCGCGGCGAGCAGCTCGCCGCCCCGCCCGAAGTCGATGCTGACGATGTCCTTGTCGAACCGCAGCACGCGCTCGAACGGCGGGTCGCCGATGCCGTGCAAGCGCACCGTGTTGCCGCTCGCGATGGCGAGCACGTCCCGCAGACGGCCGCCGCCATCGATCGCGACCTGCCGCGACGAAAACGCCATGGCGGCGACCGGCTTGTCGTTCGCGATCGGCGGAAACAGCGGCCCGGCCGATTCCGGATCGCGGATCACGATGCTGTCGCCTTCGCCTTCGGTCGCCAGCATGGACCCGTCGCTGCTGTAAGCCACCAACCTCAACTGATTGCCCTTGGCGATGACGAAGTGCCCGCGCAGCCGCGACACCGACATCGATCGGCTCAGCGCATCGGCCAGCTCCAGGACGTTCGTCGGCATCCGGCCGTCGGGCGGGTCGATCGCCGTCAGCGCGATCAGCATGCCGAGCTCGGGGTCGGTCGCGAGCGCCGCGACGGAACTGGCCAGGACACCGCCCATCCGAGCCCGATCCCGCTGGTCCTTCAGCGCCGTGGCCTGTCGCCAGGCAATCACGGCCGCGACCGCGGCGACCAGCAGAAGGGCGACCGTCGCGCCGATGAACCGCCGCTGCGCCGCGTTGGCACGGGCGTGCGTGTCCGCCCGCAGCCGCTCGGTCTCGGCCAGCGCTTGTGCCTGCCGCAACTCCCGCTCGCGCGTCGCATCTTCGGCCTCGCGCTTCTGCTGCTCCGCGCGGACGACGGCCGCCTGGGCCGCCTCGCTGTCCCGCAGGAACTCCAGCGCTTCGTCGAGGCCGGGTCCGTAACGGTCCGCCCAGGCCGGGTTGGGCTGCTGCTTCTCCTGCCACTGGCGGCCGCGCGACAGGTCGGGCTCCACCCACAGCGCGCCCTTGTGGCGACGGTAGCGGCGTGCGGCGTAGACCAGGTCGCGGTAGACCGCCGCGGCCTCCGCCTCTTCCTCGACCCAGACCCGCAACCGTTGCCATTGCCGGATCAGGCTCTCGTGCGCGATGTCCACCGGGTCGTCGGCTTCCAACGGCACATCGTAGGGCGGCATCAGGAAGGCGCGGCCGGGCGCCCTGAACGTCTCGATCACCGGGACGACTTCGGCGAACGGTACGCCGGTGACCTTGGCGATGACGGACAGGCGTGTCGGACGCCGGACCTCGCGGTTGCTCGGCTCCCGTTCGCAAAGGCACTTGAACAGGCGCTCCGCGATCGCGCGCTCGGCGTCGCCGGCGAGCGCCGCATAGGCCTCGTCGGCATGCAGCGACAGCGCCCGGGCCATGCTGCCGACCGCGTCGAGGTCGTCCTCGCTCATCATCGGCGTGCGCCGGTTCCATCGATCCCAGGTGCGCATCAGCGCGTGCTGCAGGACCGGCAACTGATCCGGATCGTCTCCCACCTCGTTCAGCAGGCGCTGCACGAGGGCGGGCGCGATCCCGCCGCCGCGCACGCCGACGGGGCCGGTGATCACCGCGCGCAGATCGTCCCGCGTCATCCGGGGGACCAGGTACTGGCTCTCGCTGATCGCCTCGGGCAGGCCCCGGAAGCGCGCGCAGTCGCCGAGAAAGTCCGAGCGCATCGTGATCACCACGTACACCGATACGTCGCGCTGGCGCACCGCCTCGAGCAGCAGCTTGACGAAGGCCGGCGCGTCCTCGGCCGCACCCTGGCTGTCGGCGAGAGCGGCGAACCGGAACAGTTCCTCGAATTGGTCGACCAGGATCAGCAGGCTCTCGCCGGGCGGCAGCCGCGCCATGCGCGCCGCCTCGATCAAGCCGAGGCCGCTCCGTCGAAGCGTGGTCTCGACGACGGCTTCGACGGCCGCCGCGTCCGGCAACAACGCGGGCAATCCACCGATCCGGGCAAGGGCGTGCGCGAGATGCCGCATCGGGTCGTCCTGCGGCCTCATCACGGCGACGCGCCAGTGCGAGCCCGCGGCCGCCATCAACCCGCCGTCCAGGGCCGGCAGGGGGGCCGCGCGGGCCCCCCCCCTGCCGGCCCACCACGGGCCCGGGGGGGCCCACCCCCCCCGCGAGCGAGACCGATACGGCCCGCGGCGTCGTGACCGAGATGCTGGCCGCGATCGAGATCGGCGGCGAGGAGGCGGTGCGCGAC
>CAXTDA010000160.1:0-8206 GCA_964242935.1 uncultured Burkholderiaceae bacterium
TGTTGACCGACCTGCACATGCCGTTCATGGACGGCTACGAGCTCGCCGCCGCCATTCGCGCCGAGGAGCGCGGCCGCGACCTGCCGCGGACCCCGATCGTCGTGCTGACCGCCAACGCGGTACTCGACGAAGAGCTGCGTTGTCTGGCCGCCGGAATGGACGTCTATCTGACCAAGCCGGTCCGGCTGGCACAGCTGCATTCGACGATCGAGCAACTGCTCGGCCGTTGCGCGCCGATCGATGAGAGCCGGCTGGATCGGGGCTCCGGTCGCTCCGACGGGCGCGCGGTCGACCTCGAGGTGTTGAAGGCGCTGATCGGCGACGACGACCAGGTCATCCGGGAAGTGCTCGCGTCGTTCGTGACGAGCGCACGGCAGTCGTGCGACGAACTGATCGCGGGCGCGGCGCGACAATCGATGCAGACGGTCGCGGAGTCGTCGCACAAGATGAAGTCCGCGGCGCGTTCGGTCGGTGCGCTGCATCTCGGTGAACTGAGCGCCCAGCTGCAGGAAGCGTCCGAGGGCGCGCGGAGCGAGACGGTGAACGCGTTGTTGCCCGCCTTCGAGGCCGAGATGGAGGCGGTGATGGGGTACCTCCGTACGCACGCCTCGGGCGAGTCAGCGAGCCGAGGGCCGCCGCGCTCCGCAACGCAGCCGTCGCAGCTCGGCAGACGATGAGGAGTACTCCGCACGGGAACCCAGGCTTCGCCGAGCCCCCGGCGAGCGACGGGCCCAGTGACGGTCCGCCGGGCGAGGCGACGGGGTCCGGGCGCGTGCAGCCGCACATCCTGATGGTCGACGACGACCCGTTCATGCTGGAGATGCAGCGGCATACGCTGCAGAGCATGGGCTACTCGCGCGTGGCGACCGTCGGGACCGGGCGCGCGGCGCTGGCCGAGATGCGCGGGCACGAGGCGCGGACCGACATCGTGATCTGCGACCTCAACATGCCGGGCATGGACGGCATCGAGTTCCTGCAGAACCTGAACGAGACCGGCAGCTTTCGCGGCCACGTGATCCTGGTCAGCGGCGAGGGCGTGCGGATCATGCACACGGTCCAGAAGCTGCTCGGCGTCGGCGGGCTTTCGATTCTCGGTGCCATCGAGAAGCCGGCGAGCCAGCTGGCGCTCGCGGCGCTGCTCGACCGCTGGACGCCGGTGGTCGATCCGGTGCGCGTCACGTCGCAGGCGACCTTCGACGAGGCGGAACTGCAGGTCGCGGCGCGCGAAGCGCAATGGTTGCTCCACTATCAACCGAAGGTCGACCTTCAGACCGGCGCGTTCACCGGCGTCGAAGCGCTGGTGCGCTGGAACCATCCGCGTCACGGAATGATCGCGCCGGACCGTTTCATCGGGCTCGCCGAGGAGTGCGGTGTCATCGACGCCATGACCGACTGGGTGCTGCGCGAAGCGATGCAGCAACTCCGGTCGTGGCAGGCGGGCGGGCTGCGCATCCACATGGCGATCAACCTGTCGATGGAGAACGTGCGGCGGCGCGATTTCGCCCACGGCGTCGGGGCGATCGCGAGGAGCGTCGGTGTCTCGCCGCGCGACGTCATGCTCGAGATCACCGAGAGCCGCTTGATGTCGCCGACGGCGGAGCCGCTCGAGAGCCTGGTGCGGCTCCGCCTGCAGCGCTTCGGCCTGTCGATCGACGATTTCGGCACCGGTCATTCGTCGCTGGCCCAGTTGCGCGACGTGCCGTTCACCGAACTGAAGATCGATCGCGGCTTCGTGCACGGCGCGCGCGTCAACCAGATCATCCGGCCGATGCTCGAGGGCAGCATCGGGATCGCGAAGCGGCTCGGCATGCGCTCGGTCGCCGAAGGCGTCGAGACGGAGGAAGACTGGCTGCTGCTGCGCGAGGTGGGATGCGATTACGCGCAGGGCTGGTTCATCGGCCGCGCGATGCTGCCGGCGCAGATGCTCGACTGGAACCGCCAATGGCAGACGCGCAGCGCGCTGCTTTCGAGTCCGTGAACCGGAGCCCCGCGGGCGCCCGGGTCCTCGTGGCGACCGGGAACGTTCCCGACGCGGAGCAGATCGTCGCGTTGCTCGAGGACGACTTCGGGACGCTGCAGAGCTCGACCGACCCGCGCCGCGACGTGGCCGACTTCGAGATCTTCCTGCCCGATGTGATCGTCCTCGCGCAGGAACGACTCGAGCTTGCCCGGACCTACTACCTCGGTCTCTACCGGACGAGCCTGCTGATGACCCACCATCCGCACCGGACCGTCGTTCTCTGCAACAAGGAAGAGGTGCGCGCTGCGTTCGAGCTCTGCAAGAACGGCGTCTTCGACGACTACGTCCTGTTCTGGCCGCACTCGTTCGACGGACCGCGACTCGCGATGACCATCTGGAACGCACGGCGCGGCATGATCGCGTCGCGCCGCGACGGCCCCGACCGCGACGACCTGCGGGCCCACGCGAGACGGCTGGAAGATCTCGAGCAGGGTGTCGACCAGGCGACGGCGGAAGCGAGGCAGCGGCTCCAGTTCGCCAGGGTCGCGCTGCAGGATGCCGAGCTCGGGATCGCGGAGAACCTGGACTCCTTCTCGCGGCATCTCGGCGAGCGGGAGCAGCAGCGGGTCTCCGTCGACCCGCCCGAAGCGTTCGACGCGTGCATCGCGGCATTGAAGGATCAGCAGATCCGCCACAGGCGCTGCGGCGGCATGGCGGTGACCCAGGCGGCCGACGTTCTGGCGACCGACTTCGGCCAGACCGTCGGGCCGATCCTCGCCGAGACCCGCACGCTGCGCGAGAAGATCCAGGGCGCCCGCGCGCTGGTGATGATCGTGGACGACGATGCGCTGGTCCGAACGCTGATCGAGAACGCCCTGGACCCGGCGATCTACGATGCGGTCTTCGCCGAGGACGCCGCCGCGGCGATGAACCATCTGCAGAAGCTTCGTCCCGACGTGATCCTGATGGACGTCCGGATGCCGGGGCTCGACGGCGTCGGCCTGACGTTGCGGCTGAAGGCGGTGCCGAGCCTCGCCCGCATCCCCGTCGTCATGATGACCGGCGACGCCCGACGTCAGACGTTGCTCGACAGCATGAGGGCCGGCGCGACGTCGTTCATGGTCAAGCCGTTCACCCGGGAAGGCTTGTTGGAGAAGCTGCAGAAGGCCCTCGCCGGCGTGCCCGCGGCCGGAGTCTGAATCGCAGGACAGGACACCGGGCGGGGCGATCGTGGTGGCGCGCGAATCGCCACGGCCCGTCGGTCGCGCGCCCGGGTTGCTCACCGGCGTTCGCAAGCGCCCAGGCCGCCGACGAAATCGATGAACGCGCGCAACGGCGCCGGCAGATAGCGACGGCTCGGGTAGTAGAGGAACGGCCCCGTGAACGGCCGCCACCACGCCTGCAGGACGGGCTCGAGTGCACCGCGATCGAGGTGCGGCCGCAGCCAGTCCTCGAACAGGTGGATCACGCCGGTCCCCGCGACGGCGGCGTCGACGGCGAGATCCGTCGCACCGCCGACGCGGACGATCAGCGGGCCGGCGGGGTCGACCTTCACGACCTCGCCATCGCGTTCGAACTCCCAGACCGGCATCGACCCGCTGCTGAAGCGGCCGCGCAGGCACGCGTGGTCGAGCAAGTCGCGCGGATGCCCGGGGCGGCCACGGCGATCGAGATAGGCCGGTGCTGCCGCCGTCGCGAAACGCTGCGTGCGCGGGCCGATCGGGATCGCGATCATGTCCTGTTCGAGGCGTTCGTCGTAGCGGATCCCCGCGTCGCAACCGGCCGCGAGCATGTCGACGAAGCTGTCCTCGGCGACGATGTCGAGGCGGATGTCGGGGTACGCCGCAAGGAAGGGCGGGACGATGCCCGGCAGCACCAGGCGCACCGCGCTCAGCGGTACGTTGAGCCGGAGCGTGCCGGCGGGCCGATCGCGGAAGCCGTTGACGACGTCGAGCGCGGACTCGACCTCGACCAGCGCCGGACCGAGCCGCTCGATGAGACGCGCGCCGGCCTCGGGCGGCGCGACGCTGCGCGTGCTGCGGTTGAGAAGCCGCACGCCGAGCCGCGCCTCGAGTCGGCGCACCGCTTCGCTGAGACTGGAGGCGCTGCTGCCGGTGACGCGGGCCGCTTCGCGGAACCCGCCTGCACGCGCGACGGCGACGAGGGCCGTCAGTTCACCGAAGTCCGCCATCGTTCGAGAATCCGTACGGCCCGTGCCGAACAGACCATCTTATCGTGCGCATCGATGGCCCTACATTCGAGGACCAACGAAAGGAACACGACATGAACCACATCGACATCGGCCAGGCAGGAACCTTCACGCTCGGTTCGCGCACCGTCAAGCGCATGGGCTACGGCGCGATGCAGCTCGCCGGCAAGGGCGTCTTCGGGCCGCCGCGGGATCGCGCCGGTGCGGTCGCCGTGCTGCGTGCGGCGGTCGACAGCGGCATCGATCACATCGATACGAGCGACTACTACGGCCCGCACGTCACGAACGAGATCATTCGGGAGGCGCTGCATCCGTATCGCGACGGTCTCGTCGTCGTCACGAAGATCGGCGCTCTGCGAGGCGACGACGGATCGTGGATCGAGGCGTCGTCGCGCGAGGATCTGAGGCGGGCGGTTCACGACAATCTCCGCAACCTCGGCCTCGACGTGCTCGAGGTCGTCAACCTGCGCAGCATGATCGACGTCCATGGACCGGCCGAAGGATCGCTCGAGGAGCCGCTGACCGCGCTCGCCGAACTGCAGCGCCAGGGGCTCGTGCGTCACATCGGCCTCAGCAACGTGACGCCCAAGCAGGTCGTCGACGGCCGCCGCGTCTGCGCGATCGCCTGCGTGCAGAACATGTACAACCTCGCGCATCGCGACGACGACGGGTTGATCGACGAGCTCGGTCGTGACGGCATCGCGTACGTGCCGTTCTTCCCGCTCGGCGGCTTCACGCCCCTGCAATCGAGCGCGCTGAGCGGGGTCGCGCGCGCGCTCGGCGCGACGCCGATGCAGGTGGCGCTCGCGTGGCTGCTGCAACGGGCGCCGAACGTCCTGCTGATTCCCGGCACGTCGTCGGTGGGACACTTGCACGAGAATCTGGCAGCGGTCGACCTGACGTTGTCGAGCGAGGCGGTCGCGACGTTGAATGGGATCGCGGCTGGTGAATGAGGCCCGACCCCTGGCAACATCGACGGACAAGCCACAAGACCCCGGAGCATGCGCCGCGGTCGCCCGACAGGAGAACGACATGAACACGGAAGCCATCGGTACGCTGCCCCGCGCTGCGAAGGGCCCGGTCGAAGCACCCCCGACGCTCGACGGCCCGCTGCAGACCATCGTCGATGCCGTGGCCGGATGGCCCGGTATCGAGACGACCGTCCACCGGCATCTCGTCGATCGGTCGCGAGTCGACGGCGTCGACTTCTATCTGGCGGACGAGGAACTCGGCCACCTGCATCTGGACGGATCGATCCATCTCGCCACCAGTCCGATGCTCGGCGGAGCGCTGACCGCGGAAGGCCTCGCGAAGCCGTTCCGCTACCAGCGGGGCTGGGTTGAGGAACAGGTCGGACGCATCGGGACGGAGGCCGCGATCGCGCTGTTCCGCCGCAACTACGCGTCGCTCGAATCGCGCGCCGCCGGCGTCGACGACCGGTGACCCGGACCGAAACGCGGCCGATCGACGGGGCGCTTCCCGTCGGGTAGACGCCCCCGGATGTTCGAGGCGACATGCGCTACGACCTGACGAGCCTCGAGATCTTCGTCGCCGTCGCCGACGCCGCGAACCTCACCCGTGCGGCCGAGCAGCAGCACCTCGCGGTCTCGGCGATCAGCAAACGGATCACGGAGCTCGAAGACATCGCGGGTACGGCGCTGCTGCTGCGGCATGCGCGCGGCGTGAGCCTGACGCCGGCGGGTCAGTCGCTCCTCCACCACGCCCGCCAGATGCTGCAGATCGTCGACCACATGCGAGGCGAGCTCAGCGAATACGCCGGCGGCTTGAAGGGGGTCGTCCGGCTGCATGCGAGCACCTCGGCGCTCGTGCAGTTCCTTCCGCCGGAACTGCAGTCCTTCCTCGGGCGTTATCCGCTGATCCGCCTGCAGATCGAAGAGCGAACCGGTGCCGCGATCGTCCGGGCGGTCGCCGATGGAACGGCCGATCTCGGCATCCTCGGAAACCACACGCCGTTGCAGGGACTGGCCTCGCTGCCCTATCACACCGACCGCCTCGCGCTCGGCGTGCCGAACGGCCACCCGCTGGCCCGACGGAAAGCGGTCCGCTTCGCCGAAGTCCTTCACCACGACTTCGTCGGTCCGCATGCGGACAGCTCGCTCTGGACCCTGATGACGCACGCCGCCCGAGGCGCCGGCAAGACGATCCAACCGAGGATCCAGGTCAGCAGCTTCGAGTGCATGTGCCTGCTCGTGAAGGCAGGCCTGGGGGTGGCGCTGCTTCCCGAACGCGTGCTGGCGCAGCACGCGGAACAGGTGACCTCCGGGTCGTGGCGCTGAAGGACCAGTGGGCGCAGCGGCGGATCGTCATCGTCGTCAGGGACGACCTGCACAACCTGCCGTCGACCACGCGCGCGTTGATCGAACACCTTCGCGAACCGAGCAGGCCCGCATGACGTCGCGACCACCGTTCTCGGTTCGAGAACGGTCGCTTGGCGATTCTTCAATTTTCAGGACATCGCCTGCTGCCTAGCATGTGATCGACGGACCGCAGAGTCCACGGGCCGATGGTCCGGCTCACCAGTCGACAGGAGACGTCATGAAGCACGGGTGCGACTCGCAACGTCGCTGCGCGATCGGGCGCGCGGCGGCGCTCGGCGGACTGGCTCTCCTGTGGCCCGTGACCTCGCAGGCTCGCGCCGAAGTCGCCCCTACACCGGCCCGCTCCCGATCGGAAGGAAGCCCCATGTTCGCTTACGTCGGCAGTCGGACCACGCGGGAACGCAATGCGCACGGCGACGGGATCAGCGTCTTCAGCGTCGACGAGGACACGGGACGGCTCGAGCTCGTGCAGCTCGTGAAGGACCTGGTCAACCCCTCCTATCTGACGCTGAGCCGGGACGGCGCGTTCCTCTACACGGTTCACGGCGACCAGTCCGAAGCCAGCGCGTTCAAGGTCGATCGCCGTAGCGGCGAACTCACGTGGCTGAACACACAAAGCACGCAAGGCAGGAACCCGGTCCATCTGGCGCTGGACCCGAGCGGCCGGTTCCTGGTCGTGACCAATCACATCGGCTCGAGTCTCGCAGTGCTACCCGTTGGGGCGGACGGGTCGCTCGATGCGCTTTCCCAACTCGTGCCGTTGAGCGGGCCGATCGGTCCGCATCGCGTCGAGCAGAAGCAGTCGAAGCCCCATTTCAATCCCTTCGACCCGTCCGGCCGATTCGTGATCGTCCCGGACAAGGGACTCGATCGGGTCTTCACGTTCGCGTTCACCGCCGGCACGTTGACGCCGGCCGCGTCGCCGTTCGTCACCGTCCGCGAGGGAGCCGGACCACGACACCTCGCGTTTCACCCGAGCCGGCCGCTGGTCTACGTCGTCAACGAACTGGACTCGACCGTCACGACCTATCGCCTCGATCCATCGACGGGCGCGCTCGAAGGCCTGCAGGTCCTGTCGTCGCTGCCGGAGACGTTCACCGGCAACAGTCGGGCAGCCGGGATCGCGATCGATCGCACCGGTCGCACGGTGTACGCGTCGAACCGGGGTCACGACAGCATCGCGGTCTTCCGCGTCGATCCCGCGTCGGGCCTGCTCCGGTTCGTCGGCGCCGACCCGTCGCAGGGGCGTACACCGCGGGCGTTCGCGCTGTCCCCGAACGGCAGGTTCCTCTTCGCGTTGAACGAAGAGAGCGACTCGATCGTTTCCTTCGTCCTCGACCCCCACGACGGACGGCTCCGGTCGGCGGCAGCCACCGTCGCGAGCGGCAGTCCCGTCTGCATGGTGTTCGCCGTCCCGACGAAGGCGACCTGAACGACCCCGCAATTCGTTCTACGCGCACGACAAGTCGCCGGCGACGACCGGCCGAGGAGACCACATGCAAGCCATCGACGAGCACGACCAGAAGCGGATCGTCCGGAAGATCACCTGGCGGATCATTCCGTTCGTCTTCTTCCTCTACATCATTTCGTACCTGGACCGAGCCAACATCGGCTACGCGGCGCTGCAGATGAACGCCGAGCTCTCGCTGACCAGCGAAGCGTTCGGCTTCATCTCCGGCATCTTCTTCATCGGCTACT
>CAXTDA010000161.1:0-8175 GCA_964242935.1 uncultured Burkholderiaceae bacterium
CGGCGTTGAAGTACAGCGTGTTGGCGTCGCCGGTCACGCCGTTGCCGAACGCGATTCCCCACAGACCCGCGTTGATCAACGGATTGCCGAGCTGATCGGCGATCGTGCCGACGTAGGCACCGGTCAGCAGGTCGAACGCGTTGATCTCGGCGACCCCGAAGCTGAAGTTGCCGACCAGCAGATCCCCGCCGAAGCCGCCGAACGTGCTCGGCGCAATCGCGAGCCCCCAGGGCGACGCGAGCTTGCTGCCCGAGACGAGAGTCCGGATCAGCGTGCCGTTGGTGTCGAAGATCGCGACCGCACCCGACCCTTCGCCCGCACCGATCTGCGCGGTCCGACCGGGCAAGGCATAGGTCACGTAGACGCTGCTGCCGATCGTCTGCACGTTGAACGGCACGAGACCGGTGACCGCCGGATCGTTGTTGACGAAGCCGCCGGCGATCGGCGCGAACGCGCTGTTGAAGACGTCGATGCCCGCGCTGCTCGCCGCGTACAGCCTCGCGTTCGCGCCGGTGCCGGCGATCGCGAGGCCGGTATAGACGCGGCCCGGCGTCGTCGCCATCACGACCGCCGTGGTCCCGGCGGCGTTGTTCCACGCCGAGATCGTGCCGTTCAGGTTCGAAAAGATGAACGAGGCGGCCGTGCCGCCGACGAGGAACGTTCCGGCCCCGGCGCTGTTGCTGACCTGGCCGGTCGGTCCCTGCGGTCCGCCGCCGGTGGTCGGGATCGTCACCGTCAGCGCGACCTTCGAGACGACGCCGTTCGTCACCCGGTAGAGAGTCGACGTATTGGTCGCCTGGTTCGACATCCAGAACGGACTGGTCGCGCTGAACGCCATGCCCCAGGGGTTCCCGAGGTTGGGGTCGGTCAGCTGCGCGAGCCCCGGCACGTCCGAGACGAGATTCGTCTGCGCGTACGGCGTCGCGAAGGCGAGGCTCGACACCGCCAGCGTGGCGACCAAGGCAATACGGTGCACTGTTTTCATGAAACGCTCCTTTGTGCGGTGGGTCCTTCCGAATCGAAAGGGATTCGCCACTAGCAGTTTGCGTGCCGGTTCCGGAACGCGGAGCATTAACAATTGCTTAGCCGAAAAGCAATCCTGCCGAAGCCGACATTTGTAAAATAACTCGACAGATCAACGGGTTATGAGGAGCGTCAACACGTTTTACGACGAATCTTTATTCCATCCGTGATGAAATAAAACCTGGGCTGAATCCAGGCGGTTACTCGCCGATGTCGCGTTGATCGGCGCCGTCCACTCACGCTACAGTCCGATCAAACGCATGAATCGAGCGAATCGCTCTTGCTCAAATGGAACAATCAAGCTGGACCGCGCCGGCGGTACGCACGAAGAAAGCTTATCCTTGGCGACCAGTGCTCGGGCCGTATCGAATCGAACGACCGCGACCAGCCACACGAAGTCGGACATACCATCCTGATAGATCGTCACGCCTTCGACGGCGTTCAACGGAGGCGCAAGACACTCCGCCTCCAGCAATTCGATCAAGGTGCGCGCCGCGCCGGTCACTTGCGGGTTCCACCGGCCCGAATCCACGGCAAGAAGCGCGGCGACCAGACCGTTCGTGACGGCCTGCCGAACAACCCATGCGCGGACGCCGCGAGGCTCCGGAGTCATGCTGTTGACGACACGCTCGCCAATGGCAACGGCCTGGGCGAGAAAACGTGGGAGATCCTTCGGGTCGCAAGCTTCACGTCGGAAGTAAGCGAACTGCCACTTCACCATGGACTGCGCCAACGCTTCACTCGTGAAACGCACGTCCTCCGGAGAATTCGTTTCGTCTCTTTCGCGCGCCAGCGAAAGCGCATCGGCGGCCTGCTGGAATCCTTTTTCGTCGCGGGCCAGCCGGCGCTCTGCTATCGCGAGAAAGAATGCGGCCTCGCGCCCGTTCTTCAACTGACCGGCAACGACCGGCTGTGCATTCGCGACGACCAGTGCGACACGACAGAGCGTCCGAGCCGACTTCCAGCGGGCCGCACTGGCATACACGTATGCATGGATGACGTGAGCGTGATAATGACTTCCTTCGACGGTCGTCAATTCGTCATACATCCTGCGCAAGTCGAAGCTCTTCGGCCGCAGCTTCTTGAACAGTTCATCGGACAGCGCGTCGTACTGTTTCTGCGCCTCGGGATACAGTCGGCCGTCGAAGCGCAGCGCCGGTAGCCCGCGGATCTGCACCTTCTGGTCCAGCAGCTGTTCGACGCCGATGACTCCGGTGGCCAAGTAGAGACCGGCGAACGCCTTGGCAGCACGGTCCGACAATCGGGCGATGACCTCCTCGATCCGGGTATCGATCTCTTCGGGCTTCGCGCCGAGCAGATGCCGCAACTCCTTGAGCGCCTCGTCGTCGTTTCGGGCCAGCATCCGCTGCCCATAGGTGACGGTCACGACGTCCCGCCATTGCTTCAGCGGATAGTCCGGAAAAGGAACCCCATCCTGCGACTTCCCCTCGAGCAGGATATCCAGCCCATAGTCAAGATTGTTGCCCGCAATCAAGGCCTCGAGACCTTGGAAATCGGCTTCACGGGGACGTTGAATTGATCCTCGGCCTTCGAAGTCGCTCAGGCGTGCGGCAATCGACTCCGGGAAAAAGATGTCGAGCCATTCGCGCAGGCGAAATGTCGCCGTCGGCGCAGCGGACTCCGATTGCGGTGCGAAGAAGTCCCTGAGGCCCATGAAGGCTCGAGGGTCGCGTAGATCGCCATCGATCGATGCCCGCGCTCGACGAATTTCCAGCAGACGCGGCGTTCCCGAAACGAGGACGAGACGCTTCCCCAGACCTCGACTCGCCGCATCTTCGTTGACCCATTCGACCGACGCCAAAACCCAGGCGTCCTTGTCAAAATTTCGCTCGCGTGCCTTAGCACCGCGCGGATCGTCGGCCTGCATCAAATCGAACAACACGTCCGCTCGAGCGGCGACATCGTCAGCCGCCTGGCCGAACGCGTCGCGCGTCGGCGGGCAAGCCAGCGCGTCGGGTCCGTTGAACGCGGGATGATCCATCGGATCGGCCAAAAGCGCGCGCGTGACCCGCCGGAGCTGGGCCATCGGCGCAGCGGCGCCCGATTGACCGAACAGCACCTTGACGAGGTCCGATGCACGATCGGTCAGAAACGTGACCAAGCCGTCCTCGGCGGACGCAAGATCAATGGTCGACAGGTCGGCTTTCAGTCGTTCGCGAAGAGCCGAATTCCCGGGTCCTCGGATGAACGGCTTCGCATAGTCGTCGCTGTACTTGAGGACGTGCGCATTGAATTCGTCCCGGTGCGGCGGCAACAGCACGAGCGGGCTTTTATGCGAATTGTAAGCAGGCGGGGCGAGTCCCACGAAGGGGCGATGAAAGATGTGCTCACCGAGTAGGCTGGTGACCAGCAGATCGACGTCTTCGGCTCCTTCGAAGACGGCGCCGTAATGCTCGTTTCGCTGGGGGTTCGCGTACATCTGGATAACATCGGCGTCGACCGCGTAGACGATCTCGATCCCGTCCTCGACGTCTTCTTCGTCCGACCAGATGCTGCTCGCCCGCTTGAACAGGGCGACCGCATCGATCAGCAAACGCCTGGCCGCCTCCCGCCGGGCAGCCGACGAACCGGGGTTCAGATCGGCTTGCATCTGTGCAGGCTCACCACGGCAACTCTGAGGTTTCCGGGCACATCGCCAGCCGGTGAAGCGCTTCCGGCTCGCGAACGATCTTTCGTTCGCCGGTCGCCGTCGCCGTCAGTTGCACCGAGCCGTAATCGCCGACCTTCAGCTCGAATGGCGCGCCGTCGTCCAAGACCAGCTTTCCGATCAGAATTCCGACCGGGTCGCGCATCGGGTCGACCCGATGCGCGATCACGGCGTCGATTCGCGGAGCGACGAGAATGTTGAGCCCTTCGGCGACCTCGCGAATCGACAGGGCTGCCGCCATCCCTCTTGCGGTGAACGAGAGGCGCGAGGCAACCGCCCGATAGGAGGACGGACGATATCCCCGCCTCAGTTTCCCCTCCATTTCGATCACCGTATCGCTCCACGACTGGTCGCGCGCACCCACCAGCACGTCCAGCATGTCGCAGACCAGATCGGCCGGATAGGCCGGCAGGCCGACGAGTTGGCGGGCGGCCGCGACGGTGACCGAATCACGACGAAATCCCTTGACGACGCTGGTGGCGGCGACGAACAGGCGACGTAGGTCGGCGGCCTCCTCTCGCCGGTGAGCCAACGTCGAGATCATTGGCTCAAGAAGCTCGCCGCGCTGCATCGATCCGATCGCGAAGATCAACTGCCTCAGTATTTCGCGGTCGATTAACTCGATACGGCTGGCGAGCAGGTCGAAGATCGCTTCCGTCAACTGCCTGCGTGCGCCCTTCAGCGTCCAGTACAACGCCGCGATGGCTTCGGCCGGAGGACCCAATGCGAAAGGATCGCTTCCTTCGAAGTAGAAGAGTCGCTCCTCGCGCGTGCCGAGCGCCTGGTAATAAGCGGTCAACTCACCCTCCAAGAGCTCTCGGAAGTCGCCGGCCGAGAAGCCTTCGTAGGCTTCCACGCCGGAAGCAAGAAAGTCAGTCATAGAGCGCACCGATCTCCGTTCTCAGGTCGCCGATCGTACGGCCGGCAAACAGTCGCCGCATGAATTCTGCGTACGGCGCTTTCTCAAAGGTCGCGCGCGACACGTTCGGGAATATCCACTCGATGTTTAGGATGGGGACGGCGTCGAGCCTCATCGACGGCGCGACGCGCTCCGGCCGTCCGGCGTCCTCCGGGCTCGCGACCCGCACCACCGACAGGTGAACGGTGCTTCCCCACCCGCATTCCGCGTATCGCGTCGCCCGCCGGCCGCGTCCGACGCCTCGAAACCATTCGTTGCCGAGGTCGCCGCACCAAGGCCTTCGGGACCGATCGCCGGCTTGCGCCCGGACCGTGACCGCGTCGACCGTGTATCGGACATAGCTCTTCAACGGCAGCGGCAGCATGCCGAGCGCTTCCACGACCCGGCGCGCCGGTCCGTTCAAATCCTTCGGCCGATCGGTCGCGGAGTCGTCGAGTTCGGTACAGCTGATCCAGCAATTCGCCGCATCAGACGCCGGTCTCCCAAGCCAGGCCCCGTCGGATTCGGTCGGTGGCCTGAACCAGTCAGGTTGCGAGACCAGCGCGTTGAATTCCCGTCGAAACGCTTCGCCCCGATCAGCGGGGAACGGTGGCGTCGGAAAGCCGGCTCGCGGCCCGGCGTAATGGCAGTCGTGCCACACCACCTCGCTGACCACCGTGGTCCACGCGGTGACGGCCGGGCCTTCCACGGAAGCCGCATTGGACTGGCGCATGTAGCCGCCCAAGCGCCGTCGTTGGGCGGTCCCGTTGCAAACGCGCCATAACGCGTCCGCCCACCGCGAGCGCGGAAACTGTTCCATCTCGTCGGCGAAGTCGGCCAGGAGGTCCTTCACCAGGGACCGATCGACCAGTCGCTCGGCAACGCTGTCGAGTGCGTTCGTCAGGAAAAGCAACGCGCGCCGGTCGGACGCCAGCAATTCCAACAGGTCACGGACTGCGGGGGGCATCGGAATGGATCGAATGGAGGACGATCAGCGGCCGGCGACCGTGCCGTAGCATGCATCCGATTGCAGGACCCCTGCAATCACTTGTTCGCGTAGATCTCCAAGCCGCGTCGGACGAACTCAACCTTCTTCTCCTGCATGCCGGCCTGCAGCGCCGTGTCTTCGGCGAGACCCTGCTTCGCCGCATAATCCCGCACGTCCTGCGTGATCTTCATCGAGCAGAAGTGCGGGCCGCACATCGAGCAGAAGTGCGCGGTCTTCATCGCCTCCTTCGGCAGCGTCTCGTCGTGGAATTCGCGCGCCTTGTCGGGGTCGAGCCCGAGGTTGAACTGGTCGTCCCAGCGGAACTCGAAGCGCGCCTTGGACAGCGCGTTGTCGCGGATCTGCGCGCCGGGGTGGCCCTTCGCGAGGTCGGCCGCGTGGGCCGCGAGCTTGTACGTGATGATGCCGTCCTTCACGTCGTCCTTGTTCGGCAGCCCGAGGTGCTCCTTCGGCGTGACGTAGCAGAGCATCGCGGTGCCGTACCAGCCGATCATCGCGGCGCCGATGCCCGACGTGATGTGGTCGTAGCCGGGCGCGATGTCGGTCGTCAGCGGCCCGAGCGTGTAGAACGGCGCCTCGCCGCACTGCTCGAGCTGCAGGTCCATGTTCTCCTTGATGAGATGCATCGGCACATGGCCCGGGCCCTCAATCATCACCTGCACGTCGTGCCTCCACGCGATCTGCGTCAGCTCGCCGAGCGTCTTCAACTCCGAGAGCTGCGCCTCGTCGTTGGCGTCGTAGATCGAGCCGGGGCGCAGGCCGTCGCCGAGCGAGAAGCTGACGTCGTACGCCTTCATGATCTCGCAGATGTCCTCGAAGCGCGTGTAGAGGAACGACTCGGTGTGATGCGACAGGCACCACTTGGCCATGATCGACCCGCCGCGCGAGACGATGCCGGTCATCCGCCTGGCCGTCATCGGGATGTAGCGCAGCAGCACGCCGGCGTGGATCGTGAAGTAGTCGACGCCCTGCTCGGCCTGCTCGATCAGCGTGTCGCGGAAGATCTCCCACGTCAGGTCCTCGGCCTTGCCGTCGACCTTCTCGAGCGCCTGGTAGATCGGCACCGTGCCGATCGGCACCGGCGAGTTGCGGATGATCCACTCGCGCGTCTCGTGGATGTTCTTGCCGGTCGAGAGGTCCATCACCGTGTCGCCGCCCCAGCGCGTCGCCCACGTCATCTTGTCGACCTCCTCGCCGATCGACGACGTCGTGGCCGAGTTGCCGATGTTGGCGTTGATCTTCACGAGGAAGTTGCGGCCGATGATCATCGGCTCGATCTCGGGGTGGTTGATGTTCGCGGGGATGATCGCGCGACCGCGGGCGACCTCGTCGCGGACGAACTCGGGCGTGATCCGCGCGGGGATCGATGCGCCGAACGACTGCCCCGGATGCTGGCGCGTGAGCAGTTCGGCCATCTTCGCGCCGGTCGGGCCGGCGTTCATCAGGCTTGCGACGTACGCCTCGCGCTCGAGGTTCTCGCGGATCGCGATGTATTCCATTTCGGGCGTGACGATACCCTGCCGTGCGTAGTGCATCTGCGAGACGTTGCGACCCGCCTTCGCCCGCTTCGGCAGGCGATGCAGGTCGAAGCGGAGCTGCGCGAGCTTCGGGTCGGCGAGGCGTTGCCGGCCGTAGGTCGACGTCGGGCCGCCCAGCGACTCCGTATCGTCGCGCTCGGCGATCCAGGCTGCGCGGAGCGCCGGCAGCCCGGAGCGGATGTCGATCGTGGCGTCGGGGTCGGTGTACGGACCGCTGGTGTCGTAGACGTACACCGGCGGGTTCGGCTCGATCGACGCCGGCGCCGCGCCGTGGACGTGCGGGCCGCCGAACACCGGCGTGTCCGACTGCGAGACCTGCCGCATCGGAACGCGCAGGTCCGGCCGCGAGCCCTGCACGTAGACCTTCCGCGAACGCGGCAGCGGCGCGACCGCGGCCGAATCGACCGCCGCCGTCGCGGCCGCGAACGGCGCACTCCTCGCGGGCGGTTCGGCGTGATGATGCGAGGAATCGAGGACGGCTGCGTTCATGACGGCTCCAGATGGGATGAGGAGCCGAGACCGAGGCCTCCACGGCTCCCTACGGTTCGCGGCGCGGTCGTCGACTGCTGTCGACGGCGCGGACGCTCGCCCAGGTTCGAAGGGTATTTCTCGCGATGGCCGGACGCGTCCGGACAAAGACCCCTGCGTGAGCGTCGAACGGTAGGCGTTCGCTCCGCAAATAGCAAGTCGACGTCGGCGCGGGGATCGTCGTGGCGATGCGTTGCGCCCAAGCCGCGCCCGTTTGATCGTGAGACCGGCTTCCGCCTATCCTTCGCGCCTGCCCTTCGTTCGCGTCCCGCTCGAGCACGCACGATCCCCGACGGCGCGCGTTTCGTCCGGTCGGTATGCGCTTCGTCGCTTCGGGGGTTGCGACGGCGACGACGCGAAGGCGACAATCCGGCGCTGCACCCTCATCGCGGACCGTCGCACCGACGTCGAGCCGCTTCTCGAAGACCGACGCATGAACCCATCCCCCGTACGCGACAGCGCCGTCGAGCGCGCCCGCACGAACATGATCGCCCAGCAGATCCGGACCTGGGAC